>NZ_JBFATS010000001.1:0-260536 GCF_040678435.1 Streptomyces sp. NPDC052682
TCCCCTCTTCCACTACACCACTAAGCTCCTCTCTTACAAACCCACCGGCTTTCACCCCCCCCCCCCCCCACTCCCCCCCACCCTCCCAAACCCCCCCCGACGCTGCGCGGAACGCGCCAACGGCGCGGCGGGCAGCTCGTTGGCCGGCTCGTTCCTCACCTAGCCCAACTCGCTGAGCCCGCCGCGCCGTTGGCGCGTTCGAAGCTTTTGCATTCACAATGTCACAAGGTAGGCTGAGTACATGATGACCATCCACAAACTCAGCGCTGGGGATGGCTATCTGTACTACACACGCGAGATTGCGACGGGTGACGAACGCCGTCCGGCCAAGCGCGAACTCAGCGACTATTACACCGCCGAGGGCAACCCTCCCGGCATCTGGGTCGGCGGCGGAGCGGCCGAATTAGGCGTCAGCGGCACCGTCACCGAGTCTCAGATGAAGGCCTTGTTCGGTGAGGGATTACACCCGGACGCCGACCGGATCATCGCCCAGGCTCAGGCTCAGGGCCTCAGCCCAACCGCCGCCATCCGGCAAGCAAGGCTGGGGCGGCGGTACTACAGGTACGAGCAGACTGAAGGGCCGCTGGCCGCCCGGATCCAGGACGCGATTCAGGCCTTCGAGGCACGCGAGCGGCGTGAAGCTACCGACGCCGAGCGCAAGCGCATACGCGGCAAGGTCGGGGCCATGGCCTTCCGTGAGGACTTCGGCCGAGGCCCGAAGGACGCCGAAGAACTCAGTCGCTACATCAGCGCCAACACCTCCTGCGCCCGCCAAGCGGTCGCCGGCTACGACCTGGTCTTCCGTAACAAGTACGGATCCGTCCTGTGGGCACTGGGCGATGAGGAGACCCGCCTGCAGGTGCAGGCCGCCCACGAGCAGGCCATCGCCGAGACCCTCGCGTGGATCGAGCAGCACGCTCTCGCCACCCGTACCGGTGTCAACGGCATCGCGCAGGAAGACGTGCGCGGCGGCCTCATAGCCGCCCGCTACCGGCACTACGACAGCCGCCGGGGAGACCCGCTGCTGCACGATCACGTCGTTGTCGCCAACAAGGTCCGCGGCCTTGACGGGAAGTGGCGCAGCATCGACGGAAAGCTGCTGTACGCGATGGGAGTTGCGGCCAGCGAGCTGTACAACCAGCGCGTCGTCGAGGAGTTGTGTCAACGCCTCAGGGTGCTCGCGGAGGAGCGGGAGGTCACCCCCGGCAAGCGGCCTGTCGTGGCCATCAGCGGGCTGGATGACGAGCTGATCGAGGCATTTTCCAAGCGCGCCCAGGACATCCGAAAGGACTTGGACAAGCTGCTCCAGGAGTACCGGCGCCGGTACGGCAAGGAGCCGGACACCGCCGCCCGTATGGCGCTCATCCAGCAGGCCGCGCAGATGTCCCGGCCACACAAGAAGAAGGCGCGCGCCCTGTCCGACCTCCGCCTGGCCTGGCGCCAGGAGGCCGTCGCGGTCTTCGGTGCCGCGAGGATAGACGGCCTGCTGGACCACGTCCGCGCCATCGCGCGCGGGTCGACCACCGACGAGGATCCGGCTGCTGCCGTCGACATCGAGCAGGCCGCGCGGGACGTGCTGCAGGTCGTCTCCTCGGAGCGCGCCGTTTGGGGCGAGCGGCACGTGCTTGCCGAGGCCCGCCGGTACGTCGTCCGCCTGACGCGGGGCCGCGGCGACACCCGGGGACTGGCCGAGCGCATCACCAGGCAGGTGATCGAGCACGACTCGATCGACCTCACTCCCCCGGACCTCCACCGGCCCTTCACACCCCTGCAGCGCGCCGACGGCACCAGCATTTACCGGCGCCGCGAGTCCCAGCTCTACACGTCCAGCGAGGTCCTGGCGGCCGAGTCCCGCATCCTGAACGCGGCGCGCACCTCGGTCATCCCGGCGCTGGGCGCCGACCGTTTCGACACCGTCGCCGAGCACTTCGCCGGGCCCCCGCTCGACCCCGGTCAGCGACGTCTGGCCCAGGCGTTCGCCTGCTCGGACAAGCTGGTCGTCGTCGGCATCGGCCCGGCCGGCTCCGGAAAGACCACAGCGCTGCAGCTGGTGCGCGACGCCGTCGCCGCCGGCGGCGGCCGCCTGATCCCCCTGGCCCCCTCCAGCCGGGCGGCGAAGGTCCTGGAGGACGACCTGGGCACCGCCGCGCACACGATGCACAGCTGGCTCGCCCAGCGCGACCGGCTCGCCGAAGGACGCCGGGTCGCGGACGCCTTCCAGCTCCGCCCGGGAGACGTCATCATCGTCGACGAGGCGGGCATGGCTGGAACCCGCAACCTCGCTCGGATCGTCGCCGAGGCCGAAGCTGCCGGTGCCCTGGTCAGGCTGATCGGCGACCCCGCACAGCTTGGCGCGGTGGAGGTCGGCGGCGCCCTGCGGCTGGTGGCCCGCGAGGTCGGTGCGGTCGAACTGGAGCAGCTGCACCGCTTCCGCACCGAGGGTGAGGCGGAGGCCACCTTGGCCCTGCGAGACGGCGACCCGGCCGACGCGTGGACCTGGCATCTCGCCCAGGGCCGGATCGTCGGCGGCGGCCCGCAGGAGATGCTGGACTCCGTCTTCGACGCTTGGCAGACCGACACTGAGGCCGGACTGCACTCACTGATGATGGCCGATGACACCGATGCCGTGCGCGACCTCAACCTGCGAGCCCAGGCGTACCAGATCGCCGCCGGCCGCCTGGACCTGACCCGCTCCACCGCCCTGCGCGACGACCTGCAGGCCGCCGTCGGCGACCTCATCGTCACCCGGAGGAACCAGCGCCGCCTGACGGTCAACGGCGGCCTGGACTTCGTCAAGAACGGTGACCAGTGGCGCATCGAAGCCCTCGATCAGGCGGGCAACGCCACCGCCCGGCACACCGGCCACGGCGGCCGCGTCCTGCTCCCGGCCTCCTACCTGCGACGGCACGCCGAACTCGGCTACGCCTCCACCGTTCACCGCGCGCAGGGCCTGACGGTGGCGACCGCCCATGGCCTGATCACCGCCCGGACCAGCCGCGAGTCCGCGTACGTCATGGCCACCCGCGGGCGCCTCGCCAACCGCCTGCACGTGGTCGCCGACGAGGGCCAGAGCATGCGCGACGTGCTGGACACCGTCGCACGCAGCAGCCGCGGATCGGTCTCCGCGCACGAGACCATCAAGGCCGAGCAGGACCGCGCCTACAGCGTCGGTCAGCTCGCCGCCGAGTACACCGACGTCCATGCCCGCGCGGTCAGCCACCGCATCAAGAAGCTCGCCCGGCGCGTCCTGGGAAGCGCGGCCGAGGCGTTCATCGACTCCGACGCCTGGTCCGCGGTCGAGCGCTCGCTGAAAAGGGCGGAAGCCGAAGGCTGGGACGCCGCGCGGTTGCTCGCCGCCGCGTACGGCGAACGCGACTTCGCCGACGCCGAGGACATCGCTGCGGTGCTGTCCTGGCGCATCGACTCCCGGGTGGAAGAGGGCCGCGCCGCCGCCGAGCGTGCCGCCGCACGGGAGTCGGAGCCCGGCCGCAGCCGCCCGCTCAAGCGCCTCGACGAGCAGTTACTCGACCGCCTTCTGGAGCGAGCCGAGCGCCTGCGGCGCGAGGCGCTGGACGAACTGCACCGCGCCGACGCGGCGGTGGCCGGCCAGCCCCGTCACATCGTCGTGAACGGCCTGCCACACCCGGCGTGGCCGCGCCGGCCGCACGGTCACCTCACCCGCGCCGACCTCGCTGCCGCCATCGCCGACGCCCGGCGCCGCATGCGCCGCGCCGCCCTCGAAGGCGACCACGCCGCCGAGCGCACCGCCGCCGCGGAACATGCCGCGCTGCGCCGCGAGCAGAAGCTGCGGCGGGACATGCTCCCCCTGGATCGCATGCGCGAGGACTGGCAGCGCGAGCCCCGGCGCGGCGCCAGCCACACCGCCCGCCAGCCGGTGGAGGTCACCCGCCGTGAGCTGACCGCCAACCTGCACCGGCAGGACGAGGCCCGCCAGCGGCTCCGCCGCGCCGAGATCATCGCCGAGCGCATCCGCGCCGAGCGTCGCCTGCGCGACCAGCTTCCCCACGGCCCCGCCCCGGTGCCGGACAACTCCGGCCCGCTCCCGGACTGGCTTGCCCCCTCGGCCGCCGTACGGGACGCCGACACCCCCGAAGCCTGGCGCGCCCACCTGGTCGAGCGCCGCATCGTGCTCTCCCAGCGACTGGAGCACAACGGCGCGGTGCTGGCCGCGAGCCCGCCGACCTGGGCGCGCGTGCTGGGCCCTGTCCCCAACACCGGCAGCGAGCTGCGGACGCTGTGGGAGCGCACTGCGGCGCTGGCGGACGCATGGCGTGTACGGCACGGACTTGACGACTCCGTCGAGGGAATCGGCGAGCAGCCCGAGGACCCCCGCGATGCCCACGCCTGGGCGATCTTCCAGGAGCGGATTGACGAGGTCGGGCGGCGCACCAGGGCATGGGCCGCCGCCCGCGCGCGGCCGGACCATCCCGTCTCAGGCATGCGCATCGCGGCGCGTACCGCGGAGAACTTCCACTACCGCCTGCTGGAGGCCCGCTTCACCGACTCCGACGACCGGCAGGTGGTCACGGCCGCCGCCGCGGCGTTCGCCGACGTCGCCTTGCGCCTGGTGCTGGACGGCGAGGAACCGCCGGAGGGATGGGTCCAGCAGATCCCGGCCCCCGACGAGCAGGACGAGGAGCAGAAGGCCCAGTGGCGGCAGTTGGTAACCGCCTTGGCGGTGTGGCGCATGCTGCACCAGACTGACGCGGACTCCCCCCTCGGGGAGAGCCCCGAGGAGGCCGGACCTCACGCGCAGTGGACCGAGCTGCACGACGCCCTGACGCTCTTCCAACGCTCGCGGATCCGGCAGCGGCTCGCCGAACTACGCGCCCAGCGCGAAAGCGAGCGCGCCCGGCGCGGTCTGCCACCGACCGGCAGCCCGGCCACCTCCCGCCCAGCCCGGGTCGGTCGGCGAGCCCGCCAAGCGGCCGAGGAAGAGCAGCAGCGCCAGCAGCGGCCCGGATCCGGTCTGGGCCCCCGCCGGGGCCCAGGAAGCTAAGTACGAAGGAGAGCGAAGATGGAGGATCAGCCGACCGACGGCCTCAGTCAGGAGCAGCGCGGACAGCTCGCCGCGTGGCTCGCCGAGCAGCAGGCACGCATGGCCGTCCTCGGGCACACCCCTCCCCCCGACGGCACTCTCGATGAGCGGCTGCGCGCCATGGACGCCGACTTCGAGGCCAGCCCCGACAAGGAGGACGAGAAGGCCCAGGAAAACCACGAACTGCGCCGGACGGTTGCCATCTTGGAGGAGGCTGTCCGCGCCCTACTCAGCGGTCAGCTGCGCCTGCCCAACACTCCTGCAGCCCGGTATTGACCTTCCGGCCCACCAGGAGGCTGAGCCGGGCCTGCCGGAGAGGCCGCGGAAGCCGGTGTCGCCGGTGCGGCCGAGCTGCATCAGCGCGCGTAGCCCGAAGGCAGCTGCCAGCCACACCCCGTACAGGGCGAGCGCCGTTCAGGCCCAGCCGGTCACCGCGCTTCGGCCTCCTGGGCCGGGCCACAGCAGGAGCAGCCGGGACCGCAGCCGCAGCCATCCGGCTCCGCGGCGGAGACGGCGCCGACAGGCACCGCGCAGCAGCTGTCGCCCCGCCATGCCTCGCGGCCTTCTTTGACGGCGACCACGGCGATCACCAGGGCGGCGATCGGGTCGGCCCAAGACCAGCCGAACAGGGAGTTGGCGAGAAGGCCGATCAACAGAACGGCCGAGAGGTACGTGCACAGCAAAGTCTGCTTGGAGTCAGCCACCGCCGAGGCGGAGCCCAGTTCGCGGCCGGCGTGGCGCTGGGCGGCGGACAGGAACGGCATCACCGCGAGGGACAGCGCGGCCAGCACTATGCCCGGCGTGGAGTGTTCGGCTTCGCCGGTGCCGGTTAGGGCGCGGATGGAGGCGACCGTGACGTAGGCGGCGAGGGCGAAAAAGGAGACGGCGATGATACGCAACGTGGTCTTCTCGCGGGCCTCGCGTACGGCGTGGTCGGCGGCGGAGAACTGCCAGGCGACGGCAGCCGCGGAGGAGACCTCGATGACCGAGTCCAGGCCGAAGCCGATCAGGGCGGTGGAAGAGGCGAGGGTGCCCGCGGTGATGGCGACGATCGCCTCGATGACGTTGTACGTGATGGTGGCCGCGACCAGTAGGCGTATGCGGCGGGCCAGTCGGGTCCGGCGGTCTGGGGTGGGCCCGAGGGATACCTGCAGGGCCATCAGCAGCAATCCTCCTCATCGGCGTCCGGGCAGGTGCGATCGGCCTCAACGGCGAGGACCGCGCCACGGAGGTCGTCCAGGGCATGACCGAGGCGGGAGTCCGCGAGTTCGTAGCGCACACGCCGACCCACTGGGACAGCGACCACGATGCCGCAGTCGCGCAGACAGGCCAGGTGGTTGGACAGGCGAGTGCGAGAGATCTCCAGTTCCTCGGCGAGGTCGGCCGGGTGGGCCGGGGCCTTGCTCAGTTCGAGGAGGATGCGGCAGCGGATCGGATCGGCGAGCGCGCGGCCGAAGCGGACCAGGGCGTCGATGTCGGAGGCGATGGACAGCACTCCCCGACAATACAGAGAATCGTGAATTCACGAAACCCTGGATTATTTGGCTCGTGTGTGGGGGTGGGTGGTTGTGAGATCCTTCCGCCCACGTGCCGTCCGGCTTTGGTTACGATCTGCGGCGATGAAGAACCGGGGCACAGACTTCCGGGGCGCGACGAGGCGGGGTGCCTCGTTTCTCGCCCAGCGCTGCGCTGCCCTGCTAGCTGTGCTGATGTGGGCGGTTCCCGTGTGCATCCACATCGGCCATGCCTTCGACGGGAATGTCGCCGCCGCGCCCGAGGCCCCCATGCCGGGCATGACGGCGAGCCTCGAGTCCTTCTCCGAGGCTGCTGCGGGACACCTGTGCCCTGACTCGGAACATGGCCCCGGTGACGCGGACTGCCACCAGGCGGGCAGTGTGATCACAGGCTCTTCTCCCCCGGCGCCTGTGCCATCGCCCAAGGCTGTGGATGCGGCCACGGCGGACTGGGCCCCGGGTGTTCAGCTCGAACGCGGTCCGCCCCGCTATCTCGTCACCGCCCCCGGCATCCATCAACTCCAAGTCCTACGGACCTAGAGCCGGCCTGCCGCACAGCGGGTCTCACCGCCGTGCCCGCCGACCCTCCTGCCCCCGTGCCGCGGGTGTGCAGGCCATCGACCGCTCGCACCGCACCGCCGCCCCTGTGGGCGCGGCGGGGACAAGGACATGCCATGGGATCTTCCCGAGCCAAGGAACAGCGCGCCGCCCGCCGCGCCAAGGTCGACGAGATGCGCCGCGCCGAAGCGGCGCGGGAACGCCGTAACCGGATCATCACCTGGACCCTCAGCGGGATCATCGTCGCAGGAGTCGCTGGCGGAAGCTGGTACCTCGTCCAGGAAGCCAACCAGAAGAACGAGGCGAAGGAGGCGGCGGCCGCCGCCCCGGTAAAGGGCGAGAAGTCCTTCAAGGACCTGAGCCGGAACCACGTCACGAAGCCCGTCGCCTACAAGATGTCCCCAGGGGTGGGGGGTGACCACAACCCTGTCTGGATGAACTGCAACGGCGACGTCTATGACAAGGAGATCGACGAGACCAACGCCGTCCACTCGCTCGAGCACGGCGCGGTCTGGATCACCTACACGGTCAAGGCCGCGGACAAGGACATAAGCGCCCTGAAGGACAAGGTGAAGAAGACCCCGTACACGCTGATGAGCCCGTACGCGGACCAGTCCTCGCCCATCACCCTGTCCGCCTGGGGCAAGCAGCTCAACGTGACGTCCGCTTCTGACTCGCGTGTTCAGCAGTTCCTCGACAAGTACGTGCAGGGTGAGCAGACCCCCGAGCCGGGCGCGGCCTGCACGGGAGGGAAGTCCGCATGAGGGGAGCCGCCATCCCCCGTACGCCCGTCATCCTGATTGCCTGCGTAGTGCTGGCCGGCGCAGCCGCACTCGTCGTGTGGTGGCGCACGGCAGAGGGCACGGCGATCGCGGCGTCGCCTGGCGACCGGTCGGTGGAGGCTGGGTTCTCCCGGGACATGGCTGTGCACCACCAGCAGGCGGTGGAGATGTCGTTCATCGTCCGGGACCGCACCGACAACCAGGAGGTGCGCACTCTCGCGTACGACGTCATCAACACCCAGGCCACCCAGCGCGGCATGATGCTGGGCTGGCTGGAGAACTGGGGGCTGAGCAAGCACTCCAGCCGGGCACCGATGGCATGGATGGCGCATGGCTCGATGCACGAGGCCAAGGACGGTTCGCTGATGCCCGGGATGGCCACCAACACCCAGCTCGACCAGCTGCGCAAGACCAAAGGCAGGGACGCCGAGGTTCTCTACCTCAAGTTGATGACCGCGCACCACAAGGGCGGCGTCGACATGGCGCGCGGTGCGGTCGATATGGCCGACGACGAGAAGGTCAGGCGGCTGGCTCGGAGCATGGTCGAGGGCCAGCAGGCGGACATGGACCTGATGGCCGACATGCTCGAGCAGCGAGGGGCCAAAGCAGAGAGCTGACGGATGGGCGAGGGCCGAGCCGGCTGGTTCGGCCCTCGCCCGCGCAACGGACGCGCGCGGTCTTGTAGCGGTAGGCCCTACTCCGCGGGGGATGCGGGACTGGTCAGCCCCGTCTCGTTGGACCACTTCTCCTCGATCCGGCCGAATCGCCAGACGGCCAGGGCAACCGCCCAGGTCAGCAGGAAGAGTCCGACGATGCCGAAGCCCATGTAGTCAAGGCTCAGGGAGGCGATCCAAAACCGAGCGGTATGACACGCTCTGACTGGTGTAGTGCGCCCTGACTGCGACCGCGCTCGCTTGCGCGGGGTCCGTCGCCATACTCGCGCAGCGCCGGCGGGAGGGACTCCGCGTGACCTGGAAGAGGCGACTGCCTGAGCACGCAGTGGCCACCGTCGCACCTCCCGAGGGGCGGGGCCCAACCGCGACTGGCCGCTCGGCACGCCACGTACTATGCCGCTTAGGTTTTCGGCGGCGGAGGGTGGTCGGGTGCGCGGGTTCGGCGAGCTGGAGCAGGCGATCATGGACGTGATCTGGTCCACCGCCACAGCCATGCCCGTACGCGAGGTTCTGGAGCGGCTGAACGAGGACCGGCCGCAGCACCTGGCCTACAACACCGTGCAGACGGTGATGGAGATCCTGCACCGCAAGGGCTGGCTGCGCCGAACCAAGGAGGGACGCGCCTTCCGCTACTCGGCCACGAAGAGCCGTGAGGAATACGCCGCCTCGCTGATCGACCAGGTGTGGGCGACCGGCGCCAACCGCACCGCGACCCTGGTACGGCTCTTCGACGAGCTGGACGCCGACGAGGTCGCCGAGCTGCGGGCGGCGCTGGCCGAGCGCACTGGAGAGGGGCGCCGGTCGTGAGGATCGCGCTCCTGCTCCTCGGTTACGCACTCACCCTGGGCGTGCTCGGGCCGGTGTTGCTGCGCCGGGCGGGTTGGGCGGCGCGCTCCCCCCGGCTGGGGATCTGGGCGTGGCAGGCGCTGACCGCCTCGGCTGTACTGTCGGTGGCGCTGGCGGGGCTTGCGGTGGCGGTGCCGACCGTCCCGGTCAGCGGTGGCCTCGCCGACATGCTGCACGCCTGCGTGATGGCCCTGCGCCAGCGATACGCGGCACCCGGCGGGGCGGCACTCGCCGCGTCCGGTGCGGTTCTGGCCCTGACGCTGCTGGCCCGGGTCGGCTGGTGCCTGGCTGCCTCACTGACGCAAGCCCGCCGCGAGCGGTCCCGGCACGCCATGGTCCTCGCCCTCGTCGGCCGCGCCCGGCGGGACCTCGGCGTCACGATCCTGGACGACGAGCGCCCGGCGGCCTACTGCCTGCCCGGCCACCGCCACCGGATCGTGCTGACCTCGGCAGCTGTAGCCGCGCTGGACCCGCAGGCACTCAAGGCCGTCATCGCGCACGAGCGGGCACACATCCGCCAGCGCCATCACTTGGTGCTGGCCTACACGGCGGCGCTGGAGCGGGCCTTCCCCCGCGTGCGACTCTTCGCCACGGCGGCGGATGAGACGAGGCGCCTGGTGGAGATGGCCGCCGACGACGAGGCCACCGCCCGCTGCGATGCCCCGACGCTGGCTGGTGCGCTGCTGGAGTTGGCCGGAGCCGCGGCCCCGACAGCGTCTCTGGCGGCCTCGGGCGGTTACGTCGCCGGGCGCGTCCGGCGACTGCTCGGCCCTCGGCGGCCGCTGGGCCGCGCCGCCGCCTGGACCGTGGCACTCGCGGCGGGCGCGCTGCTGATGCTGCCCTTGGTCGTGGCCACTCAGCCCGCCGTGGCCGCCGCCGGCATGACCACCTGTCCGCTCACCGACGCCCCGATGCCGACGGCTTCGGCCGCAGCCTGAGCTCCCAGCTTGGGGCGCCGCCACGACCGCAAGAGCTGCGCTCGCGGCCGAGGGCGGCGGCAGTGCGCAGCCCGTCCTGGCGTAGGCTCCCCTCGTGCACCTAAAGCCCTTAGGTGTTTGAAGGGCCGCCGCTCGCCCCTTCAGCTCACCACCTCGATGACCGGGACGGCTCCTCATGACGCGCGTGCGCAAAACCACCCTGATCACCGCGGCGCTCACCGTGACCGCGGCGCTGACTCTGTCCGCATGCGGCGGTGGCGGAACGGAGAGCAGAGGCAGGGACAACGCCTTTGAGGTCTCCGGCGGCGACGCCCGGCCGGGCAAGACCTGGACCGCCCTCGACACCCCGTTCACCAAGCCGGACGTGGTCCTCACCGACACCCACGGCAAGCAATTCGACCTGCGCAAGGAGACCCAGGGCAAGGCGACCCTGATCTACTTCGGCTACACCCACTGCCCGGACGTGTGTCCCCTGGTAATGAGCAACATCGGCGTCGCCTACAGCAAGCTGCCCAAGGCCGAGCGGGAGCAGATGCGGGTCGTGTTCATCACCTCCGACCCCGCCCGGGACACCCCCGAGCACCTCGGCACATGGCTGCGCGGGGCCGCCGGCCCCGACTTCACCGGCCTCTCGGGCGACTTCAACACGATCCAGGCCGCCGCCCGCAGCGTGGGCGTCAGCATCGAAGCCCCCGTGAAGGACAAGCACGGCAAGATCGTCTCGACGCACGGCAAGACCGTCCTCGCGTTCTCTCCCAAGGACGACAAGGCGCACGTCATCTTCCATGAGGACACGACGTTCGACGAGTACGTCAAAGCCATGCCGAAGCTGATCAAGGGACAGACACCCTGAGCCGGACACGCAGGCTGGGGAGACACACCAGGTGGGCAGAGCTCCGAGGATGCGCAGTGCGCGCGGCTCAGCGGCGCGGGCTTGAACTTGCAGCGGTCGACCCGCGTGACGGTGAATCCGGCCGCACGGATCGCCTTCGGTGTCCCGAATGGGCTGACAGCCGCCTCCCGCGTTGCGCCACAGCAGGGGGCTCGCTCTGCGGCTGCGCGCAGCGTGTCGTCGGGTTCCAGAGCGACGACCTCCTCCACAGCATCGGGATATCGGCGGAAGTCGAACCCCTGGCCGACGTCGCCGCAAGTACGCGTCCGCTCACGCCGTCGAGCAGGCGGTGCCTGCGCTCGCTCGGCGCCGCCCCGCCGTCCGCGATCTTCGCCAGCTTCCAGGTACTGCCACGCGAGCCAAGACGATCGAGGACAACGGCCCGCCGGGTCCGCTCCGACCCCCTCCTGGCCCCTGCCAGTGCGTAGGGCGGCGCTACAAGCGCCGTGCGCACTCCCATGCAACCTAACCACCTAAGCCGCATAGGAGATAGAGTGCTCGTCGACCCACCGCACCCGCACCGCCTCGGTCCGCATCGGGATCGCTCGCCGTAGGGTGCCGCCTCATGCCGTCGAAAGGCGCAACCTTGTCCGTCGACATCAGTCAGGTGGTCGGCTCGGGATCCCTGCTTCTGGCCACCCCGATCGCCCTCATCGCCGGGGCGATCACCGTCGCCTCACCGTGCTGTCTGCCGCTCGTGCCGGGCTACCTCTCGTACGCGACCGGGATGACCGCCGCCGATGCCCAGGCGGCTCAGTCGGGCACCTCAAGCCGAGGCAAGGCGCTGCTCGGCACCGCCCTGTTCGTGCTCGGCTTTGCGGCTCTCTTCGCCGCGTACGGGGCCTTCTTCGGCTCGCTGAGCAACGCGCTGCTCGCCCATCAAGAGATGCTCACCCGAATCCTCGGTGCGCTCACGATCGTCCTCGGGCTGATGTTCATGGGCGCCCTGGACCGCGTACCGCTGCTGTCTCGCACGTTGAAGCCGCGCTTCACCCCGCGTGCCGGCCTGGCGAGCGCACCACTGCTCGGGGTGATGTTCGGGCTCGGCTGGACTCCGTGCATCGGCCCCACGCTCGCCGCCGTCATGTCGCTGTCCATGACCACCGGCTCCGCGGGTCGCGGCGCATTCCTCGCCTTCGCCTACGCCATGGGCATCGGCATACCGTTGCTGATCTTCACCTTCGCCCTCGGCAAATCCCTGCGCGTACTCGACTTCGCCCGCCGCCGCGCCCGGACGGTGATGGTGATCGGCGGTGGCCTCCTTGTCGCGGTCGGCGTGCTCCAGGTAAGCGGCGCCTGGATGTGGGTGATCGGCGAACTGCGCTACTGGATCGGCAACTACCGGCTTCCGCTCTGACCTCTGTGTGCTCCCCGCTCTGGCAAACGCGCGTGGGCCAGGAGCGGATGCCGTGCCGTTCCCGCCCGGTGCCGGTTCCAGCCCTCTCCGAGACTCAACACCAGTAGATGAATACCCCCCAGGGGTATATATTGGGGAGGTGGCCCGGGAACGGGCACCTCACCGGACGGGAATGGGGATGATGGTCATGGACCACAGCGCTCACCACACCGGCACCCCGCACCACCACGCCACGCAGGAAGCTCACCGTCACGCCGACCACACGGCTCACCCGGGCGCCCACGGGGGAGCGTCCTGGGCCACCGCGGTGAAAGCGACGCTGCACTGCCTGACCGGGTGTGCCATCGGCGAGATTCTCGGCATGGTGATCGGCACGGCCCTCATGTGGGGCAATGTACCCACCATGGTCCTGGCGATCGCGCTGGCGTTCCTCTTCGGCTACTCGTTCACGCTGTTCGCGGTCCGCCGGGCCGGCCTCGACCTCAAGTCCGCGATCAAGGTCGCGCTGGCCGCCGACACCGTCTCGATCGCCGTGATGGAGCTCGTCGACAACGCGATCATCGCCCTCACGCCGGGCGCGATGGACGCCCACCTGTCGGACGGGCTGTTCTGGTCGGCCCTGCTGGGTGGGTTCGCCGTCGCCTTCCTGATCACCACGCCGGTCAACAAGTGGATGATCGGTCGCGGCAAGGGCCACGCGGTCGTCCACGCCTACCACTGAGGCACACATTGGCACGCGGTCGGGGCACCCCTGTGAGAACAGGGGTGCCCCGACCGCGTTTGTGCCACGGGCGAGGGCTAACCCGTCAGGGGCCGGAGGTGGAGTAGGCGCGACCGTCCCGGCCCGCCGCCCTCCGGTATCGATCCGAAGGAGGCGACCGGTGATGACCACGGTCAAGGACATGCTCGCCACCTACCCGGCCGACCTGGGCCAGGTCGACCGCGACAAGCTCACCAAGTGCATCGAGGAATGCATTGCCTGCGCACAGGCGTGTACGGCATGTGCGGACGCCTGCCTGTCCGAGGGCATGGTCGGGGAGCTCACCAAGTGCATCCGCACCGACATGGACTGCGCGGACATCTGCAACGCCACCGCATCCGTGCTGTCCCGGCACACCGGCTACGACGCCAATATCACCCGCGCGATCCTCACCGCGTGCGCCACCGCCTGTAAAGCCTGCGCCGACGAATGCTCCGCGCACGCCGACATGCACGAGCACTGCCGCCTGTGTGCTGAAGCCTGCCGCTCCTGCGAACAGGCGTGCAACGACCTCATCCAAGCCCTCGGCTGACCAGCCAGCCCACCCCGCAGGGCCGTCGGGAATGGGGATTCGGCGGCCCTCGCGCACATCGCGGGCTGTAGCGCTACCGGCGCGTCGAGAGTGCGGGCGCCGGGTCAGTGCACGTGCGGTCCACCGGTCATCTGCGGCTTACCTTGCGGTACGAGCCCCAGGGCCACCGCGGCACTGACGGCGGCCGCCACCGCGCACACCATGAACGCGTCGGTGAAACCGCCGGCCGTTCCGCGCTCGATACCGGAGGCGGCGACGGTGGAGACGACAGCGACGCCGATCGAGCCGCCCACCTCGTGGAAGGTGTTGACGACGCCGGAGGCCAGCCCCGCCTCACGGTGGTCGATCATGGCGAGCGCGGTGGTGGTGGCGGTGACGAAGACCGCGCCGATGCCGAGGGAGGCGACCACGAAGCCCGGCAGCAGACTCCCGTACACGCTGCCGGTGTTCGACAACCGGGCCAGCGGCACGGTTCCGGCGGCCGCGACCACCATCCCGGCAACGGCCGTCGTACGACTGCCGATCACGCCGACGAGCCGGGAGCCGAGGTGGGCACCGAGGCCGGTGGCGACGGCGACGGGCAGGAACACCAGCCCGGTCTTCAGCGGGCTGAAGGCGCGGATGTGCTGGAGATAGACCGAGCCGAGGAAGAAGTAGGCGATCAGCAGCGCGGTCGCCATCAGCATCAGGAACGCCCCGGCAAGAACCGGCCGCCGGGTGAACATGCGCAGGTCCATCAGCGGGGCCCGGCTCGCCCGTTCGGCCAAGGCGAACAGTGCGTACGCCACCGCCGCGCCGGCCAGTGGCAGCAGGGTGGCCGGATCCGCCCAGCCGGAGTCGCCCGCCTCCACCAGTCCGTAGATCAGCGCGCCGGTGCCTGCGGTGACCAGCAGGGCGCCGGGAACGTCGAGCTGGGCGGGCCGCGGAGCACGAGCTGCTACGAACCCGGGGATGGCGCCGAGGACGGCGAGGCCGACGGGCACGTTGACGTAGAAGACCCACTGCCAACCCGGCCCGTCGGTGAGCGCCCCGCCGATCAGGACCCCGGCGGCGGCACCGGACCCGCCGATCGCCGCCCATACGCCGAGGGCCTTGTTGCGCTCGGCGCCGTGGAAGGTGGTGGTGACGATCGACAGCGCGGAGGGGGAGAGCAGGGCGGCCCCGATGCCCTGGGCGATGCGTCCGCCGAGCAGGACCGGGGCACTGCCGGCCAGGCCGGTGACCAGCGAGGCGGTGGTGAACAAGGCCAGTCCGGCGAGCAAGGTGCGCCGGGCGCCGAGCGCGTCGGCGAGACGGCCGCCAAGGAGCATCAGCCCGCCGAAGCAGAGGGTATAGGCGGTAACGACCCAGGTCAGCGTCCCGCGGCCGAGGTCGAGGTCTGCCGCCATGTCGGGCAAGGCCACGTTCACCACGGTGACGTCGAGGATCAGCATGAACTGCGCCAGGCAGATCAGCGCCAGAGCGGCCCAGCGACGCGGGTCGGGAGCCGGGTGGGAGTGTTCCGGCGCAAGCGGCGCACCGGCTGCGGAGTGGGGCATAGACAGGTCCTTGCGGCGAGGGAGTGCGGGAGGCGGCCGGGAGGAGAGCGATACGGAGCCGAGCACGGCGCCCGCGGCCCTACGCACGGCCAGCCTCGGGATTCTCTGAACTGTACAGTGCAGTTCATATGAACTCAACTGTTCAGTTCAGGTACATGCTAGGCTCCGTCCGTGAGCATGAAGGGTGTGAAACAGCCCCCGAGCGGCCCTCGGGCAGAGCTCAAGCGGCAGGCCATCGTGCGGGCAGCTCGCGAGCTGTTCCTGCGTGAGGGTTTCGGCGTCGGCATGGACGCCATCGCCGACGAGGCCGGCGTGTCCAAGGTGACCGTCTACAACCACTTCGGCAGCAAGGAAGCCCTCTTCACCGCCGTCATCACGGGCGCGCTGGACGAACCTCTCGCCGGGGACGCGTCCGCCGCGCTCGAGAAGCTGGCGGAAGCCGAGGACCTGCGGGCAGCCCTCCTCAAGGCGGCCCGCAGCTGGGTCCGCTCAGTGCGCAGCAACGACAAGGTCGCCGCCCTGCGCAATCTCGTGGCCGCCGAGGCACACCGCTTCCCCGAGCTGGGACGGGCCTGGCAGCATCACGGGCCCGAGGGACACCACCCCGCCGTGGCGAATGCGCTGCGCGCCCTCTCCGACCAGGGCCGCCTGGTCATCCCCGACCTGGAGACGGCCATCATCCAGCTCTACTCGTTGCTGGTTTTTCCCCACATGGTCTTCAGTTCCTACGGCACCCACATCGACGACGACCTCACCGACCGCCTCATCGCCAGCGGCGTCGACATGTTCTTGAGCCACTACGGCCCACGGCCGACGTGACCGTGGGGCCTGATAGACGCACGCCCTCGGATCCAGCGGCCGCGGCACTACTCGCCGCAGGGCCAGCAGGGCAAGGAAGGCGGAGGCGGCGAGGCGGTGAGCGGGCGGGTGTTATCGAAACCCTCCCAGCGGCGCAGGATCTCCGCGTGGCTGGCCGGTGTGCTGTGGCGGCCCACCGCTTGATGCGGCCGTTGATCGGAACGTTCCCGAACCGGGTGACAAGGACGCAAGGGTCAGGAGGCCCGCGGCACCGCCCGGTCGCAGTCAGCGCCGCACTTGCCCGACACCGCGCTCATCGCTCCATGGCGACGGCATGACCAGGCAGGGGCGAGCACGAAACGGTGCCCGCCCCTGGACCTGTCGGTCGGCGAATCAGACGGTAGCGGGCTGCCGATCAGGGACGGGAGCCCGCAGCCGGCCGGAGCTGTGCAAGCCGTACAACGCGGCAGCGCAGGCCAGGCCAAGCACGCTCAGGGAGATCCACGGCAGCGCCGGCATCCCAGCAGTGCGGGCCGCATCGAGCGCTGCGCCGGTGAGCAGATTCCCAAGCGTGATGCCGATGCCGCAGATCGTGTTGTACAGGCCGTAGTGGGTGGCGACGAGCCGGTCACCGGCCAGGCGGACGATGGTGTCCATCTCGAAGGGGTAAGCGATCATCGTGCCCACGGCCAGCAGCAGCGCGGCGAGCGCCGGCGGCAGCGCCGCGAGCAGCCACCGTCCCACCCCGGACTCGGGTACGGGCACCGCCGTCGCGAGCAGCAACGGCACGAACGCCAGACCCATGACCGCAAGTCCCCGGACTAGTGCCTGACCAGGCTCATAGCGGGCCTTGCACCACGCGGTCACCCAGGTCTGGCAGAGGATCGTGCTCAGTCCGGAGACCGCGAACAGCACCGCCACGGCGGCCGTGCCGAACTCGCCGTCGCCACCGAGCCTGCGCACCTCCAGAGGCAGCGACAGATAGACCTGGAAGGTCAGGACGTACGAGCCGATCATGGCCGTGGAGAAGAGCAGGAACGGCCGGTTGGCGAGGATGTCGCGCCACTGCGTGAGCACCCGCTCCCTGACGTCGCCGCGTTGCCCCTCGGCGTCTTCCTTGCGCCTGGCGGGCAGCGCACGGATCTGGACGAGGGACAGCAGCGCGAAGATTCCGGCGGCCACCAGGCAGGTGACGCGGAAGTCCACGCCGGTCAGCACCATCCCCACCAGTGGGCCGAGCAGGATCCCTGCCTGGTAGAAGACGTTGAACAGCGCGAACGCCTCGACCCTGCGCTCCCCCGCGTCCGCGGCGAGGTAGGCGCGTACGGCCGGGTTGAACAGCGCCCCGGCCAGCCCGGTGGCTGCGGACGCGGCGAGCAGCGCGGCCAGCGAGTCCACGAGGCCTAGGGTGGCGAATCCGACGGTGCGCAGGACGCATCCGGCCACGATCATCGGCTTGTAGCCGAGCCGGTCGGCGAGCGTGCCGCCGACCAGGAACATGCCCTGCTGGCTGAAGTTGCGCACGCCCAGTACGAGTCCGACGACCCAGCCGGCCAGACCGAGGGTGCCGGAGAGGTGGGCGGCCAGGTACGGCATCAGCATGTAGAAGCCGAGGTTGATGGTGAACTGGTTCACCATCAACAACTGGACACTGCGCTCGTACGAACGCACCTGCGTGAACAGCCCCTTCACCGGTCCACCTCCGGAGAGTCGGACGCGGCGTCGTCGCGAGTGTCGTCCTGCTGCGCGTCCTGGAGGGTGAGGGGATCGACCACGGCGGTGCACCGGGTCCAGCGCGTAACTTCCTTCTCGTCCAGCCGGCCGATCACCTCTGGTTCCGCAGCCGGAGGTGAGTCCAGCAGACCGTGGGCGGCGCAGTAGTCGTCGTCGAACACCGTGCCCAGGTAGCGCTGCGGGCCGTCGGGGAAGATCGCCACGATCCGGGCGTCCGCGGGCATCGTGCGGGCGAACCAGCCGGCCACCAGGGCGACCGCGCCCACGCTCCAGCCGCCGGTGGCGTAGTGGGACGCAGCGAGCTGGCGGCAGGTCCATACCGCTTCGGCCGGGGCCACCCAGTGCACCTCGGAGAAGTTCTGGTAGGCGACATTGCGGGGGTAGATGCTGGAACCTAGGCCGCGCATCAGCCGGGGCCGGGCGGGCTGGCCGAAGATGGTCGAGCCGATGGTGTCCACGCCGACGACCGTCAGCTCGGGGTAGAGCTGCCGCAGCACCCGGGAGACGCCCGCGGAGTGACCGCCGGTGCCGACACTGCACACCAACACGTCGATGTGGCCCATCTCCGAGGCGAGTTCGAGGGCCAGCGGCGTGTAGGCGGCGACATTGTCGGGGTTGTTGTACTGGTCCGGGCACCAGGAGCCGGGGTGCTGTTCCAGCAGCCGCTGCACGCGTTCGCGGCGGGCCTGCTGCCAACCGCCGGTGGGGTGGGGTTCGGAGACGACGTTGACCTGCGCGCCGTAGGCGGTCAGCAGCCGCGTCATGGACAACTCCAGTCCCGGGTCGGTGACCAGGGTGACCGGATGGCCGTAGACCATGCCGGCCAGGGCCAGACCGAGGCCCAGGGTGCCGCTGGTGGATTCGATGATCCGTCCCCCGGGCCGCAGATCGCCCCGGGCACGGGCCCGCTCGACCATGTGAAGCCCCGGGCGGTCCTTGATGCCGCCGGGGTTGAAGCCCTCCAACTTGGCCCAGAAGCCGCGCCCGGCAGGAGCCAGCGGCTCCGACACGCGCAGCAGCGGCGTGTTGCCGACCAGGCCCGACAGAGCGGACTGACCGGAGGTGAGGGCGGTTTTCGTCGGTGACTGCATGCTTTCGCTCTCGCTCGATGAATCACGGTGGGGGTTCATCACGCGCGCCCGTGCTCGGTTGCCACAGGACACGGCAGCCTGCGATGCCGGCTGCGGGCGAGAGGTCTAGATGCGCCAGCGGGACGTCACGACGAGCGCCGCCCGCCCGGGGCGCGGTCGCCGGCGTCTGCGCCTGGTGCGGCAGGCGAGCCGAGGCCCGAGAACGGCAGCACCGGTCATCACTGCTGCCGCCGGGGCCTCGGCACCGGGACCTGGCTGTTCCGGCACCTGGGTCGTCATCCGGTCCACCGCGGCCGGTGCACACTCGTGGGCTCTGTGCGGGGCATGCGGAGCGTGCGGGGCGTGCGACTTGGCACCGCCCGGCGTCGCCTCTGCGGCCGTGACGGATGCGGGCACCGGCCCGTGGGTCTCCTCGGCGGTTCCGCCGTGCGACACGGCGCACAGGACGATCACCAGCAGCAGAGCGCCGTGGATGACGGTGACGAGCCGACGCAGGAATGGAGAGCCGTTCGGAGCTGTCCGGACGTGTAACGGCGTGCGGAAATGGGGCGGCACAGGTCCTCCGTGCGGCCGCCTCGCCTCAGGTAGGGAGGGAAGCGGCGGGCATGGGTGGTGAGGGAAGGATGGCGTCGACGAGCCGGACCGCGGATGCACGTCACGCCGGACGCGCGATCCAGGTCTCGTCGCACAGGACACCGACCGGGCCTTCCTGCTGCCGGTCCTGTGGGGAGGACGCGGTGATGGAGCGGCCTGGTGGGAGGACTACGCAGTTCCTAGACCTGCTGGACGACCGACGCTCTCATCGCCGCCGCGGAGGCTCCGCGAAGATCGACGCCCGTAAGACCCGGTTTCAGTGCAGAACGGGCGGAAGTGACCGGTTCGCGAACCGACACAGCAAAGCAGGGAGGCATCCCTGTTGTCCCCTGCTGGGGCTGCCCAGAGGCGCAGTGTTCGGCTGGGTGCGGCGAACCGTGGTCGTCAGGGTGTCCGTCCGTCACTGCGACAGACGCGGGCGTCTGCTCGTCCTGAATCCCGGTCTCTATCGCGGCCGGGTCCGCCAGGGCGGCTGCTGCGCTAGTCGACAGGTGTCCCTTGATGCCCTCCGCGTGCAGCCCGTGAGCGAAGAGGACGCCGAACAGCAGCACGGCAGTGGCCAGCACGCGTGGCAGTCCCACGGAAACGCGGGGCCACGCCAGACGCCGGGGCGACCAAGCCGTAATCATGCCGTGATACTAACGGCTCGACAACGTTGATCCACCAACTCGCCCCAAACGCCGAGTCGAGGAGGCATGCGAATGGCCTGTTTGCTTCGGCGACTGGCGAAAGGCCGCGTGCTCCGGCCGGGGGCAGGAGCACGCTCGCCTCACCTGCCCGCCGTCACGCCCGGTAGGCGACCAGGGCCATCATCCCCACCTCACCGTGGTAGACGTTGTGGCAGTGCAGCATCCACTGCCCGGGGTTGTCGGCGTCGAACACGACGGACACTGTCTTCTTCGGCAGCACGATGGTGGTGTCCTTGCGGGCACCGTCGCTGCCGAGCTGGAAGGTGTGGCCGTGCAGGTGCATCGGGTGCCACATCTCGGTGGTGTTGACGAAGTCCATCCGGACGCGCTGCCCCTCCTCGACCAGGAAGGGATGAGCGTCCGGGTTCCGCATGTCGAACTTGCGGCCGTTGATGGCCCAGTCGTACTTCTCCATGCCACCGGTCAGTTCGACGCGGTGGACGGTGTCCGCCTTCTTCGCGGGCAGCCGCACCGCGTCGGCCGCCCTCAGGGCGGAGGCGGTGAGGATCGTGCCGTCCAGTTCCTTGGGGCGGACGGTCGCGGACGGCGCACGGCCGGTTCCCGTGCGCACCAGGGCCAGGCCCGTCGCCTTCTTGCCCTCCGCGAGCGCGACGAGCGGGAAGACACCGTCGCCGAGTGTCACGAGCACGTCGTAGCGCTCCCCCATGCCGATCAGCAGGGCGTCGGTCTGCCGGTGCTCGACGGGGTAGCCGTCGGTGTGGGTGACGGTCATCCGGTGGCCGCCGAGCGCCACGCGGTAGGCGGTGTCGCCGCCCGCATTGATGAAACGCAGCCGCACGCGCCGGCCCGGCTTGCCCGTGTAGACGTCCGGGTCGGCCGGGACCTTGCCGTTGATGAGGTGGTACGGGTACTTCACATCGCCCGCGTCACCGCCGAGGAGGTCGCTGGTGGCATCCATGAGCATGAACCTCATCGACATGCCCTCACCGTCGCCGGAGGACGCGGACGGTGACGCGCTCATCCCGTCCATGTCCATGTCGCCCATGTCGTGGCCGGACATGTCGTGCCCGGAGCTGCTGCCGGAACTCGACGTACCGTGACCGCCCATGTCGCCCATGCCCTGCCGGAGTTCGGCGAGGACCTCGTCGGGGGTGCCGGTGACGCCGTCGAGCCAGTCGTCGAGGACGACCACCCACTCGTCGTCGTAGGAGAGCGGCTCCCTGGGGTCCTCCACGATCAGCGGTGCGTACAGGCCGCGGTCGAGCTGGACGCCGGAGTGCGGGTGGAACCAGTACGTGCCGGGGTCGGCGGCGACGAAGCGGTAGGTGAAGGTGCTGCCGGCGCGGACGTCCCGTTGGGTGACCATCGGCACGCCGTCCATGTCGGAGCGCAGGGCCAGGCCGTGCCAGTGGACGGACGTGGGGTTCTTGCCCGGGAGCTGGTTGGAGAGGGCGGCGACGAGGGTGTCCCCGGCGGAGATCCGGATCTCCTTGCCGGGTGCCTGGCCGTCATACGCCCACGTGGCGGCGCTGACACCGCCGAGGTCTAGGGTGGCGGGCGCCGCGGTCAGGGTGACCTTGCGTTCGGTGCCGGTGCTGCGACGCTTGTTCTCGGTACGGGCAACGGCTGAACCCGAAGGGCTCAGCAGGGCCGGTGTGTTCGACGAACCGCTGCTGCAGGCGGCGAGCGCGCCGACGCCCGCGACACCGAGACCGGCGAGCAGGAGGGAGCGACGGTGGATGCTGTTCACGGTATGAGGTCCTCTTCTGTGGATGCGCGGCATCGAGATGACGCCTTGGGCTGCGACTGAGGCCCAGGGGGCCGGGAAAGTCGCGGCCTATATGCGCAGTCGAGAAAGGAAGGACAGCTCAGGCGGGGCGCGTTCGACGGAACGGGTGCTCGCAGGGCAGCTGGAGGCCGCAAGGACCCTAGAGGTGGTCGCGTGGAACGCCGCTTTCGGCGGGGAGAGTTTGACCGTCTCGATGCTTGCGGCGGCACAGTGCTGGGCGTCGCCGTGCGAGCACTCCATGGCGTCGTCCGCCTGCCCGGCCGGAGCCTCCGCATGAGCCGTCGGGTCGCGATAACCCGTCTGCGGCTTGTGCGCGGATGAAGAGTGGAGGCCGGGTACCTGCGCGGCCATCGCCGCCACCGGTGCACTGGAGCTGCCAGGGAAGCCGGTCACCGCGCTCGAGTCATGGTGAACGAGGACGGCGAACGCGGCCCAGAGGGTCACCAGCACGCCGAGCACCGAGCTGCGCACGGCCCCGGCTGATGCCGGCCCCCGGCGTCGCTCATCTCTGCGCGCTCCCACTCGGCCCTTCTCCCGTCATCCGGCCGTTCCTCCGGCTCCCACCATACCCCTAGGGGGTAAACGCGAGCGCCGGGCGCGTCCGCAGGTCTGACCCGAATTGACGCCGCACTGAGCATCCTCCGGCTGCGCCGCGTACTGAAGAGACACAGCAGCCGACGACCCACAAGGCGGAGATGGCAATGGTGGCACTGAGCTGGTCCATGGCGGCCGTCGCCGCCCTCGTGGCCGCCGTCAGCGCGGTCCGGATGGCCACCAGCAGGGGTGACGTACGGTTCGCGGCGGCCAGTGACGTGCTGATGGGCGTGTGCATGGCCGCAATGACGCTGCCCGCGACGGCCGCCTGGTACGCCGGATACGGCATGTGGTGGGCGGCGGCGTTCGGCGCCCTCGGACTGGGCGGCATCGCGCTGGCCGTGCAGCGCACACGCGAGGGCGGCTGGAGGCAGGGCCGGCGCTGGACGCACCTCGTCATCGGCAGCTTCGGCATGGTGATCATGACGCTGGCCATGACGAGCACGTCGTCCGGGCCGGTGCTCGCGCTGGGCGGCGGACACTCGATGGCCCAGATGCCGGGGATGGAGCACATGACGGCCGCGCAGCACGCGCATGGCATGCAGAGCATGGAGTCCATGCACGGGATGGACATGGACGCGGCCGCCCACGCGGCCACCGTGGGAGCCGCCGGAGCGTCGTCTTCCTTCTGGCGCTTCGTGGTTGCCGCGCTCGCCGCGTACTTCGTGCTGTCGGCCGCGGCGTCCGTATGGGTGCGCATACGCGACAGCAGGCGGAACAGGCCAGCTGGCAGTTGGCGCCATGGCTGGAGCCGTTGGCTGCTGAGCATGCCGGACACGGTCGTCGTGTTCCTCGCCTCGCTGACGCTCTCCGTGTGGGACAGGGCCCGTGCGGGAGAGCGGGGCCGGCACGGGCGACGGCGCAGGCTCGGTGCCACACCTGAGGCGGCCCTCGCCGCCCATGTCGGCATGGGCGGGACGATGTCCGCGATGCTGCTGATGATGGCCGCGTGACAGGCGCCTACGAGGGGATGAAGAACCTTGCCGCCCGACGTACAGCCGGGTCTTCGCGCAAGTGGCGCAGTTCTTCCACCTTCTGCGTGGCCTGACCACCCGTCGTCTGCGGGAGCGTGTCGTACCGCGGTGCTTAGACGACGCTTGGGTGCCGGTAATCCTGGGCTCGGCCTTGAACGACCCACGGGCGTGTCCGTCCCTGACCGTCCCAGGGATGCAGGGTGCGCCCAAACCGGGCGGGGAACTCAGGGTCGTCGCTGTGCACGTTCGTGGGATCGAGCCGTTTGCCCGGCGTCGGTGATCTGATCGCCGCGGAAGGGGTCAGCGCCCGGCTTGTAGAACCCGCACCGAGCCGCGGCTCTCCCACTTCACCGGTTTTCTTCCCCCACGGCCCGTGGGGCGCGAAGAGCGAGCTCGGATCCGTTGCCCAGTCCCAGTAGTGCAGCGAAAAGCCGTGGGTCGACGGATCGGATCAGCCGCTCGAGGCGGTTGCACAGCTTCCGATGCCACGGGAGGAACTCCGGACCACCGTGGCGGTGCTGGCGATGCATGTGGATCAGGTCGCCCACCCACCTAGAGCGCTCGCCTGTGGGCGGCGCCACACGTGACACATACCCCCCAGGGGTATAGAGTTGGCGTTGTCAGGGAGGGACCCGGAAGTACGCCCTCCCGACGACAGACCCACGCACTCACACCCTGAGGGAGCACCCATGACCACCAAGACCAACTCCGGATCCTGCTGCTCCTCCGACGGCTCCTGCGGCTCGGGCACCGCGACCGACGTCCAGGGCGTCGGCATCACCACCGTCTACAAGGTCTCCGGCATGACCTGCGGCCATTGCGAAGGCGCGGTCAGCCAGGAGATATCCGCCCTGGAGGGCGTCACCGAGGTCAAGGCCGTCGCCAAGACCGGCGAGGTCACCGTCACCTCTGCCGCCCCGCTGGACGAGGAGGCCGTCCGCGCGGCCGTCGACGAGGCCGGCTACGAGCTCGTCGGCCGAGCCTGACAGCCCTGCCCGGGCCATCAAGTCCCCAGAGCAAGCACCCCTGCATTCCCTCCCGCGCCGGGACGCGCCGCTCCGCTGATACGGACGCTGCGCGTCCCGGCCTCTCCGAGGAGATACGCATGACCAGCACGGCTCCCGAGAAGACACCTCCCGGCACGGCCGCCGCGCCGGGCTCCGCCTTGGAGGTCGAGCTCTCCATCGGCGGCATGACGTGCGCCTCGTGCGCCGCTCGCATCGAGAAGAAGCTCAACCGGATGGACGGCGTCACGGCGACCGTCAACTTCGCCACCGAGAAAGCGAAGGTTGTCTACCCGGAGGGCATCGAGGTCGCCGACCTCATCGCCACCGTCGAAAAGACCGGCTACACCGCCGAGGAGCCACCGCCATCGGCCGCCGAGCAGAGGGCCACTGCCGATGCTCAGGCGACAGTGGACAGCGAGTTGCGCGCGCTGAGGCAGCGGCTGTTCGTGTCGCTGGCCCTGTCGGTTCCGGTCGTGCTGATGGCGATGGTCCCGGCCTTGCAGTTCGACAACTGGCAGTGGCTGTCGCTGACCCTGGCGGCCCCGGTCGTCGTCTGGGGCGCCTTCCCCTTCCACAAGGCCGCGATCACCAACGCCCGGCACGGTGCAGCGACCATGGACACGCTGGTGTCCATCGGTACGCTCGCCGCGCTCGGCTGGTCGCTGTGGGCGCTTTTCTTCGGGCACGCCGGAATGCCGGGCATGCGGCACGGCTTCGAGTTCACCATCTCCCGCTCCGACGGCTCCTCCGCCATCTACCTGGAGGCCGCGGCCGGCGTGACCGCCTTCATCCTTGCCGGGCGCTACCTGGAAGCGAAGTCCAAGCGCAAGGCGGGCGCAGCGCTCAGGGCGCTGCTGGAGCTCGGCGCAAAGGACGTCTCCGTACTAAGAGGCGGCAAGGAAGTCCGCATTCCTGTCGGGCAGCTTGCGGTCGGCGACCGGTTCGTCGTGCGTCCCGGAGAGAAGATCGCCACCGACGGCACCGTGGTCGAGGGCACCAGCGCGGTGGACGCTTCCATGTTGACCGGCGAGTCCGTGCCCGTCGACGTGACGGTCGGCGACTTCGTCACCGGTGCCACGGTCAACGCGGGCGGCCGACTCGTCGTCGAAGCCACCCGCGTCGGCGCCGACACCCAGCTCGCCCGGATGGCGAAGCTGGTCGAAGACGCCCAGAACGGCAAGGCACAGGTGCAGCGCCTCGCCGACCGCATCTCCGCCGTCTTCGTCCCGGCCGTCCTCCTCATCGCGGTCGCCACCCTCGGCGGCTGGCTCGGCGCCACCGGCGACGCGACCGCCGCGTTCACCGCAGCCGTCGCCGTACTGATCATCGCCTGCCCGTGCGCCCTGGGCCTGGCCACCCCGACCGCCCTGATGGTCGGCACCGGCCGTGGCGCGCAGCTCGGCATCCTCATCAAAGGCCCGGAGGTCCTCGAGTCCACCCGCCGCGTCGACACCGTCGTCCTGGACAAGACCGGCACCGTCACCACCGGCCGCATGACCCTGCAGGACGTGTACGTCGCCGAAGGCGTCGACAAGGACGAACTGCTACGGCTGGCCGGATCGCTGGAGCACGCCTCCGAGCACCCGATCGCTCAGGCCATTGCCGCCGGCGCCGTCGAGCGGGTCGGCAGCCTGCCCGTCCCGGAGAACTTCGACAACGTCGCCGGACTCGGTGTCCAGGGCGTGGTCGACGGGCACGCCGTGCTCGTCGGACGGGAGAAGCTCCTGGCCGAGTGGGTCATCGAGCTGCCCCGAGAGCTGGCCGAGGCCAAGGCCGCGGCGGAAGCCGAGGGCCGTACGGCGGTCGCCGTCGCCTGGGACGGCGAGGCCCGCGGTGTCCTCACCGTGGCCGACGCCGTCAAGGAGACCAGTGCTCAGGCCGTGGCCGAGCTGCGCATGCTGGGGCTGAAGCCCGTGCTACTGACCGGCGACAACCAGCTCGTCGCCGAGTCCGTGGCCAAGGCCGTCGGCATCGACGAGGTCATCGCCGAAGTCCTGCCGCAGGACAAGGTTGAGGTCGTCAGGCGGCTGCAGGCTGAGGGCCGTACGGTCGCGATGGTCGGCGACGGCGTCAACGACGCGGCCGCCCTGGCCACCGCCGACCTGGGCCTGGCCATGGGCACGGGCACGGACGCGGCCATCGAGGCCGGGGACCTGACCCTGGTACGCGGCGACCTGCGCGTGGCGGCGGACGCGATCCGCCTCTCCCGCAGGACACTGGCCACCATCAAGGGCAACCTCTTCTGGGCCTTCGGCTACAACGTCGCCGCCCTGCCGCTGGCTGCTGCCGGCATGCTCAACCCGATGATCGCAGGCGCGGCAATGGCCTTCTCGTCAGTGTTCGTCGTAACGAACAGCCTGCGCCTACGGACCTTCAAGTAGGCTCGCGCAAGTAAGCATGCTCACCAGATGGGCCCTGCCGGAAGGCAGGGCCCATCTGCGTTGACACCCGTTGCCCGGTATACCCCCGGCGGGTTCGCGGCGTCCGTTGCGCTGACCTGGCTGGATGGGGGCGTGATGCAGGTCGAGGGGTTGACTGCGGGGTGCGTGCGGTTTCAGCGGCTGGGGAGCGCAGCCGCCCTTGGATCGCTGACGCCTTCGTAGGCAAGGAGATGACCACGCTCTGGCTCACCCATTGGGCGGGCCAGCCGCGCGCCCGGACATGGCGGCCGCTCGACCTCCGGGACGGCCTGTCGCGAGCGGCTCGGAGTATGTTCCCGGGGACGTCGCTTGGGGGGCAACGCCGACTTAGGCCATCTCGTGGACGGCGTCCTGCGCGCCACCTCCGAGGGGGCACGCTGGGCGAGAAGTGCAGCGACGTCGTACGGCCAGCGTTCGACCTCGATGCCTGGTTCGGCGTACTGGACGATTCCCTGGACCCTGTGGCCGGCTCGAGTATGCTCACTTGCAGTCGCCGCGCACGCCACAGGCGGCGCCATAGCTGCAGATCCCCGCCGGGACCCTGGAGCGAACGGCTCCGGGGCATCGCGGCAGTCGGTTTTCGGCGCGGTTAACCCGCAAACGACCGAGACGGCCATGACAAGGCTCTTCGCCCGCCTCACCACGAGGACGGACCGGTGCGTCAACTGCTCGACCCGCAACGGCACTCCGAGCTGCGCACCTTCCTAGTGACAGCTTTGACCAGGTCTTCGGTACGCGGATCACCTGAACGCTGGGCTTGGTCCGCGGCAAGGGAAAGATCGCGAAGGATGTGGTCGGCGGCTGTGCCGCCTGTGAATCGCTGCGGCACCCCCATGCCTGCACCTACCTGACGCCCCGGCTGGACGATCACTCCCGGGCCGCGGAGATCGCCGCTGCGCCGGGCGACAAACTGACCGTGGTGGGCGAGGACTGAACCAGAGGGCGCCCGTTCGCGGTCCGCAGCCTGGCGTCAGTCGGTTTACCGCGTCTTCGTCCCGGTGCAGCGGCCGGTGCACGACGGCCCCGCGTCGGTTCCGCCCTGGGCCAGGTGAGCAGCCAAGGCCTGAAGCAGTGCCGCCGCGGTCATGCGCAGCACGGGGTGCATGGCTCCCCGGCGGACGGCTTCCTTGAGTGTGCGCGTTTGCATGTCTGAGTTTTCCTTCTGACAACGCCGACGGGCTCACCGGACTCCAGGCGCTGGAGTGTTCGGTGAACCCGTCGGGCGGTCGGTTTGTCGGTCGGTCCAGGGCGGCAGCCCATAGGTCAGACGCCCACCTCTTCATCCGAGGGGGCCTGGGTGGCCTGCTGCCGGGCGGCGACCGCCGTCTCCGTGCGCATCACCAGCAGCGTCACGATCCCGCCCACCGCGGCGATGGCCGCCGCCGCGAGGAACGCGGCGCTGAACCCGTTGGTCAACGCAGGCAGGTTCCCCAGCTCACCCGCGCCCTGCGAGGTGGCCAGCGCAGTGAGCGCCGCGAGGCCGAGGGCGGAGCCCACCTGGTAGGTGGTGTTGACGATGCCGGAGGCCAGGCCCGCCTGCTCGGCCGGAGCGCCGGACATGGCGGCCATCATCGCCGGGATGTAGGCCAGTGACATGCCGAGCGCGGCGACCAGCGAGGCGGGCAGCACGTCGACCACGAACGTGCCGGTCGGCTCCGCGGCCGACAGCCACACCAGGCCGAGCGCGAGGACGAGCAGTCCGCCGGCGATCAGCGGCTTGGCGCCGAACCGTGCCAGCAGCCGTGCTGTGATCGCGGTCATGAAGATCATGAGCAGCACGGTCATCGGCAGCAGCGCGGCGCCCGATGCGAAGGCTCCGTAGCCGAGGACCTGCTGCAGGTACAGGTTGAGGAAGTACCACATCGGAATCCACGCCGCTCCGAGCAGCGTCATCGCCAGGTTGGCCGAGCCCAGCCGCGGCACCCGCCAGATGCCGAGCGGCATCAGCGGCTCGTGCGCGGACCGCTGGATCACGAAGAAGAGCACCAAAAGGACGACGGCGCCGAGAAGTTCGAGCACGGTCTGGCTGGCGCCCCAGCCGATTTCCGGGGCCCGTACGACGGCGAAGACGGCCAGTGCCAGGCCCGCGGTGACAGCCACGGCGCCGAGGACGTCGATCCCGCCGCGGCGCGGGGCCACCGCCGGCAGCAGCTTCGTGGCCGCGAGGGTGGCGAGGCCGATGGGAACGTAGATGATGAACACCCACGGCCAGCTGAGCCATTCGGTGAAAACGCCGCCGAGGAAGACGCCCGCGGTGCCGCCGGCGGGGGCCGCGGCGCCGTAGAGGGCCATGGCCTTGCCGAGTTCCTTCGGGTCGTGCGCGAACAGCGTCATCAGCAGGGTCATCGCCGCGGGGGCGATCAGCGCTCCGCCGACTCCCTGCACCGCGCGGCCGACGACCTCGACCCACGCGGTCTGCGCGGCCGCCGCGACGATCGAGCCGCCGATCAGCACAATCCAGCCCGCCGTGAAGATGCGGCGAGCGCCGAGCAGGTCAGACAAGCGGCCCCCGAGCAGCAGCAAGCCGCCGAAGGCGATGACGTAGGCGTTGAAGACCCACTGGAGCTCGCCCTGCGAGAAGCCAAGGTCCCGCTGCATCTCGGGCAGCGCGACCCCGATGATCGAGGTGTCCATGATCACCATGAACTGGGCGGCGGCGAGCACGACGAGCGCCCACCAGCGCCGGGGACTGGGAGTCGGCATGACCTCTCTCCTTCATATTGCGGATACCTGACCACCCCGGAGATATACCCCCAGGGGGTATCTGACTCGGAAGGTACAATACCCTGAGGGGGTATGCAAGAGATGGAGTGGCGCCCTCGGAAAAGGCGCTCGGCCTTTCGAAGGACCCGGCGGTTGAGTCAGGTCGGCGGCGACGAAAGGTCGCCATCTGCCCTGGACGGAGGACCGCGAGCGCTCGGCCGGTCGCGGCGTGGTCTCGTCCGGTTAGGTAGTGTCGGGAGACGAATGCTGTCCGCGCCGGAGGCCTCGGAATGACCGCGAGCCGGTACGTACGAACGGGAGGTGCCCTCGGGCACCTGCTGCTCGTCGTCGTGCTCGCGTTCGGTGTGTTCGTCATGCACACCGCGGGGCATCCCAGCGACTCGCATGCCACCGGGATGAGCCAGGTGTCCCCTGCGTCGGCGTCGACGATGGAACAGGCCTCCGCGCCCCACCAGTCTGCCGCTGCGCTCCCGGAGGATTCGGAGCACACGGCCGCTCCCGGGCACTCACCGTCCAAGGACATGCCCGTCATGGCGGGGGACATGCTCTCCCTGTGCATGGCCGTCCTGCTCGCGGCATGGGTGCTCACCGCGCTGGTCCGCTCAGCGCTCGCCCGTCACCTCGACTGGCTGACGCGTCTGCGCGCGCAGGTCGCCGTGGTACTGCACCCCAACCCTCCCCCACGCGGCCCCGACCTCACCCAGTTGTCGGTCCTTCGGCTGTAGGCCGAGACGCCCCGCGGGCGCGCACCACGCGCGATCCCGCTGTCTCGCACACCCCAAACAGCCAAGAAGACCAGACACCCGAGGTGAAAGACGAACATGACTGCCTTCACGCGCGCCCTGCGCCACAAGCCCGCCCGGCGCATCGCCGCGGTGAGCATCGTCGCGGCCGGAGCCCTGCTGCTGTCCGCCTGTGGCGGCGACAGTGACGACATGAGCGGCATGGACCACGGCAGCGGAAACTCCTCGGCCGCGGCGAACACCGAGGCCGGAGCCAAGGCCGGGGACTTCAACGACGCGGACGTCACCTTCGCGCAGATGATGATCCCGCACCACGAGCAGGCCCTGGAGATGGCCCAGCTCGCCGACGGCCGCGCCTCAGACGCGGGGATCAAGGACCTCGCGAAGAAGATCGAGCAGGCCCAGGCCCCCGAGATCAAGACGATGAAGGGCTGGCTGGAGTCCTGGAACAAGCCCACCGCCATGGCATCCATGCCCGGCATGGATCACGGGGGCGGTCACGGCGGCGACGGCATGATGTCAGAGGGCGACATGAACGAGCTCAAGGCCATGAAGGGCACCGAGTTCGACAAGATGTTCGCCCAGATGATGATCGAGCACCACAACGGCGCGATCACGATGGCCAAGGACGAGCAGAAGAACGGCAAGAACGCCGACGCGAAGAAGATGGCCGGCGACATCGTCAAGGGTCAGTCCGCCGAGGTCAAGCAGCTGCAGAGCATCCTCGACCGGCTCTGACCCAGGCGCCCGCACCGCTCGCCCGGGCTCCATCGTGCACCCGCCCTGGAGCCCGGGCGAACGGCCCTCTTCCCCCTCCTCCGCGCCCTGTCGGCCTTCCGCGCCGACGCGCACCCGATGACTACCGAGGAACCATGACCAAGCGCCATGCCGCCGCGACAGCCACCGCCCTGACGCTCGCCCTCACCGTGGCCGCCTGCTCCAGCGGCGGAGACGGCGCGGACTCGTCCGCCACGTCCGCGACAACGGTGAGCCACATCCACGGTCTCGGCCTGGACCCCTCCGACCAGCGCCTTTACGTCGCCACCCACGAGGGCGTCTACACCCCTGGCGCCGACGGCGATCCGCAGCTGGTCGGCGACAGCAAGGACGACTTCATGGGCTTCACCGTGGCCGGCGACAAGACCTTCTACGCCAGCGGCCATCCGACCTCCGGCGGCAACAAGGGACTGATCAAGAGCACCGACGCGGGCCGGACCTGGACGTCGCTGTCGCTGTCCGGTGAGTCCGACTTCCACGCGCTGGAGCACGCGCACGGTACGGTCTACGGCTACGACGCCACCAACGCCCTGCTGCGCACCACCAAGGACGGCACCACCTGGAAGGACGGAGCGAAACTCGAGGCCCTCGACATCGCGGTCAGCCCGAACAATCCCAGGCTCGTCCTGGCGACCACCGCCGAGGGCGTCGCCCGCAGCAACGACGGCGGCAGGACGTTCACCAAGGGCAAGCAGCCGGTGCTGGCGTTCCTGTCCTGGAAGGCCAAGGACGCCCTCTACGGCATCGACACCGAGGGCGCCCTGAACCGCAGCAGCGACGACGGCGCCACCTGGACGAAGGTCTCCACCGTGCCGGGCGGCCAGCCCCAGGCGCTGACCGCGATCGGCGCCGATCACGTCCTGGCCGCCACTCAGGACGGCGTGTACGAGTCAAAGGACGGCGGCCGCACGTTCACCAAGCGCCTTGCCGTCGAATCGAGCGGCGGGCACTGACCCTCCTACGCCGGTGCAAGCACTCCCCGCACCGATGCCGTCGCGGCACCCAGCCCATCGGCCCGGGCGCCGCGACGGCGATCGGATGTCAGTGGCTGTGCCCGTCGTCGGCATGCCCGGCATCCTCGGTCTTCGCGGGGTCCGGCTCGCCGACCGGCGAGGACTCCGGTGCGGGCGCCTGGTCCTCCGGCTGCGCATCGTGGCCGGCCTCGTCCTCCTCCGGCCCGGCGGGCGCCTCCTCACCGTGACTGTGGCCACCGCCCCCGCCCGACTCGCCCGCCAGCCCGTCCGCGATGCCACGCAAGCCGACGAACGCAAGCACCGCCGTGACAACCACCAGTGCGCCCGCAGGACCGACGATGCTGCGCCAGCGCGCCGGCTCGTGCCGCAGGACGTACGCGATGAAGGACAGCGTGAGGCCGAAGGGGATCAGCATGGCACCACGCTCGGGGAAGTCCTCGAAGTGCTGCAGCCCGCCACTGAGCATGCCGATACCGAACGACAGCGCCAGCGAGGCGGCCACAAGGCCCACCACCCGGGACGCCTTGGGCCGCTGCTTCGTGAGGACGAACTCGCTCAGGACAGTGGCGCAGAGGAAGACCACCGCTCCGATGACCGCGATGACGGTGTAGCGAGCGGGGTCCAGCGGGTGATGCACGATCGCCCCGCTGATCAGGCCTGCGCCGACGAACGTTGCCGCGTAGCCGAGATAGTTGCCGAGCACGGGCGTCCGTTTGGGCGCACGGCGGCGACCGCCCCGCCGCCCGCCGGACCGAGAGGACGGCTCTCGCCGCCGTTCACCGTCGGTCGACGGTGCGGAGGGGAAGTGTTGCCGCTGTCGGGGTGCTTGGTCGTGCGAGTCGTACGCCTGCGTCGCCTGGAGAGGCGCAGGCATGGAGCTGCGGTGGGCAAGGTTGTGCTGGGACACGGATGACGCCTTTCAGCGCGAGGCGACGGCCCGGGCGCAAGGGGCAGCGGACCGGGCGCAAGGGGCATGGGTGATGAACGTGAGTGCGTCGCCGGGCCAGCCGGCTTGGCACGCCGAGAGCGCCGCTCTGATGGCGCGCGCCTCGGATCACCGATGCTCTAAATCCGCAGTACCAGTGACCGTGAACTCGCCGTCCCCGGACGAGGATCTCTAGTCCTGACGCTGCCTGTGACGCCGAGGTCCGCATCGCGGCCCCCCGACACCGAGCTGCCCGGCGGGACCAGCCAGGATGCTGTCGGGACGAACGCGAAGCAGTCGGCGGCCCGCGTGTCGCGGGCCGGTTCGACGTGCTGATGCAGATCAGACTGCTCCAGCCCCGTGACCGGAGCCTGAACCGCGTGTGCGAGGGCGGGCCCAGGTGTGTCCGTGATGTACGCGGTATGGCCCACGTGCTGGACGGCATCCGCTGCCGCCACTCCACCGTGGGCCCCGGCATGGCTCAGGGTGTGCAGAACGCCGACGCTGAGCAGCAGCACAGTCAGCAGTACGAGACGGAGGGCGCGGTCGCCCGCCTTCGTACCGTTGCTCATGCGCCCCTGCCGTTGTCTGTGCCGTGCCCTGTGCGAGCGTTCGCGTCCGCCCGGTGGCACAGCCTACCGAGGGCGGTCCGGGGCTTGCCGGGCAGTCGTCCGAGCGGGACCGGCTTCGCCTCCTGGGCCCGCCACCGGGGACCTCCGGCGTAGAAGCGCCGGCTCGACGCGCCCCCGTAGGTCAGTCCTGGGGCCGCAGGCCTGCCAGAGTCACCGTGACCAGCCGCCGCACCGCGGCCTGCGACGACAGCGCTCCGGCTCCGGCGAGGGCGTGCAGGCAGTAGCCCGCCAGCTCGTCCGGCGAGACATCGTCGCGGACCTCGCCCGCCTGGACCCCCTCGGCCAGCAGCCCGCGGACGAAGTGGCGCAGATGCTGCTCGGCATGTGCCACATGCTCGCCCCGGTGCAGGGCAGCGGACAGCTCTCCCCCATGCCCGTGCCGCTGCTGCTGGATGAAGGCGTAGCGCTCGAGTACCGCCTCGAGCCGCTCGCCGGGGGTACCGGCACGGTCGCGGAGCTCGGCGAGCTCGGCGAGGTGACCGGCGATCCGTTGCTCGTGCCAGGCCGCCAGGATCGACTCGACGTCCGGGAAGTACTTGTACAGCGTGGCCCGGCCGATACCGCTCTCCTCGGCGATCCGCGACATCGTCACGCCCCGCAGCCCCTGCTCGGCCACGAGCTGCGCGGTGGTCTGCAGCACCGCGTCCCGTACGGCGCGCTTGTGCTCCTCGATGGTCTCGTTCCACAGCTTCGGCACGGGGTTAGTGTACGTGGCGACGATACCGATACAGCGCGGCTTGACGTATACACAGTGTCTCGATAACAGTTGCCGCGTGGAAGCACAGCACTCCGCGCCCGCCTGAACCAGGAGACCCGCATGACCGACTCATCATCCGAATCCGCGCCCGGGAAAGCAGCGCCGCCCGCCCCGCGCTGGGTGAAGGTATCCGGCACCGTGGTCCTGGCCGTCGTGGCCCTGTTCCTCGTTCTGCACCTGACCGGCCTCGTGGGGCCCGGCATGCACGGTGGCCACTGATGGTGATGCCCTCCGGCCTGCGCAAAGGCGCGCTCACCGCGCACGTCGCATCCTCGGTCGGCTGGCTCGGGTCGGTCGCCGCCTTCCTGGCCCTCGCCATCGCCGGCCTGACCAGCCAGGACGCGCAGCGCGTGCGGGGCGCGTACCTCGCGATGGAGGTGACCGGCTGGTACGTCATCGTCCCGCTCGCGTTCGCCTCCCTCCTGACCGGTCTCGTGCAGTCACTGGGCACCCCCTGGGGCCTGCTGCGCCACTACTGGGTGCTGGCCAAGCTCGCACTGACCGTCGCGGCCACCTTCCTCCTCCTGCTGCACATGCAGGTGGCCGACGCGGTAGCGGCCACAGCCGCGCGGACGAACCTGTCCGGCACGGATCTCGGCGGTATGCGGGTGCAGCTCGTGTTCGACGCCGCGGCCGCCGTCGCCGTCCTGCTCACCACCACGGCCCTCTCCGTCTACAAGCCGCGCGGCATCACCCGGTACGGATGGAGGGTGCAGCAGGAGCAGCGCACCGACCGGCGCGGCGGGGCGGTGGACACGGCGGCTCCGGCCCCGGCCTGACGAGGGGCCGACTACGGCGCGGTCGCCGCAGCCACGAACATCGGCAGCGCCAGGAACAGCCGGTCGGCGCCGCGTGCGTGAGCACGCTGCCCGTTTGATCCACGCGTCCGTCTCCTCACAGGGGACGACGCCGGACGAGCAGGCACCTTCTGCCAGTCCGGCCAGCACGGGAAAGCGGCGCGCGGCCTGCGGACTCGCTCAAGCCAGTGAAAGAGACCCGGCCGCGTGGCTGGGAATTCACAGAACTGACGGGACAGCGATTCATCGATGGATAAGGCACTGAGACCGCGAGCGCGTGTTTCGTTCAGCCTTTGCGCCGACCGCGCTCGCGTACTCCGGCGACGAGCACTCCGAAGGCGAAGACCAGGACAAGGATGAAAATGGCAATACCGAGGACGTCTTGAAGCTCACTGGCCAGGCCGCTGTAGCCCACATCGACGCCGAAGATCAAAGAGCACACGCCCGCGACAAGGGCCGCCCAGCCCAGCCAACCAGGAACCCGGCGACCAACGAGAATCGCAGCCCCGAAGAGCGCGAGGGTCAGCCCCAGCAGGATACGAAAGTAGCTCTGGAAGCCCCATTCCAACCAGCGCACGGTCTCAGCGTTGGCGAAGCGGATCGCTTTCTCACTGCCCGATGCGCTGACCCATGAGTCGACGGCCCGCTTCAGGCCCACGCCGTCCAATCCCTGCAGAACAGCCCAGATCGCGGCAGTCGCAACAGCTGCTGCTGCCCCCAGCAGCGCGACCAGGGAAGACCCATCGGCACCACGCAGGACGCGGTAGAGCACGAGCATGCCGCTCAGCGTCACCAGGACGCCGATGAACTGGAGGAGATGAACGGCAATCCAGGGGTCGCTGTCCGCGTACTTGATGAAGATCGCCGGATGGTCGTCCTCCTCCCCCGAAGGATGAAAGCCAGCGGTCGTGATCACATTGAGGAGGAAACCCCCGACCATAAGCCCGCCAGCGATCGTCAGCCTGCGGCCTCGCGAATCGGCTGTATCCGCCTCTGTGCCAACACGCACATCCGGACTCATGAGGTCTCCAGTCCTCTCGCTGCCACCGACCGACGTACCTGAGGATCACCAGATCCAGCCGCTGTCCCAGAACACGCAGCGGCGCTTCACCCGAACGAGGTCTGATCGCGACCAATTGCGCCAGTGCCGGGGCAGCTCAGCTAGCGCCGGACAGCGGCGTTCGAGGGCGGGCCCGGCCTTGGCGGTCGGCGCGTGCAGCGCCGCGTCCGCGTGCTCCTCGACAATCTCGGCGTCCCGGCACAGCGCTGACCGCACACAGGGCGTACAGCGGCCGGCCCGCACCACAACGCCGCGCGCGGTTCGATCACGCCCAGCAGCCCCTGGGGCCTGCTGCGCCACTACTGGGTGCTGGCCAAGCTCGCACTGACCGTCGTAGCCACCTTCCTCCTCCTGTTGCACATGCAGGTGGTCGACGAGATAGCGGACACTCGCTCGCTGGTGAAGTCCGCAGGTAGGCCCACTTGTCGAGGAGGGCGCGATGCTGCCCCTGCGTCGGCCTCGTCAGGCCCGGGCCCGAGCCGCCGTCTTCACCGACCCGCCGCCGCGCCGGTCGGTGCGCTGCTCCTGCTGCACCCTCCATCCGTACCGGGTGATGCCGCGCGGCTTGTAGACGGAGAGGGCCGTGGTGGTGAGCAGGACGGCGACGGCGGCCGCGGCGTCGGACCTGGTCAGGCATCGGCTTCACCGCTGTCGGCGATGACGGCGATGACGGCACAGACTGCGGCGTGATTCACCTCGGCAACGGCACGAACGCCTCCAGCATCTGCGGTCGGCACCCATCGCCGCGGACAGCACCGAGCAGAGCGCCCGCGGCAACGAATTCTTCGGGCCATGCCAAGACCCCGTCCGAGGCGGCCGATGGAACTACCTGGACGTCTCCGACGCGTCTTCGTACCGGCCGACCTGGCGTTACCGCAGCGGCTGGAACCTGCTACGGATCCTGTGCACTCCCCTACCTGCGCCCGGGGGTGCTGGGGGCCTTGTGCTGTTGGCGGTAGATCTCCTCCTGCGCGTGCCGCTGCGGACGCTGTCTCTCTTTCTGCAAGCCCTTCGTCGTTGGCCCCGTCGTCCCCGGGCTTCGCGGCTGCGCCGACGGCCGCTGGGCTGCGGCGGTCGCCTTCACCGCCGCCTGCCACGCGCTCTGAATCACGTCCTCCGGCAGCGCCGCGCCCCTGGCGGCCGCGTGGACGCGCAGCGCCGCGAGGAACGGCTCGGCCATCAGCGCCCGTTCCTGCGGCGGCGCCACCTGGGTCCGGGGCTTGTCGGCCAGCTTCTGCGCCGCCGCCTGGGACTTGTCGGCCAGCTCCAACAGCATCTCGGCTTTGCGCCGTTCGGCGGGTGTGGTCGCCGCCGCGGCGGCGAGCCGGCCCCGGTCGCGCAGCCGCTCCGCCTGCGTGGCAAGGGCCTGATGGGTCAGGGACCGCTGGTCCGGCACCTCGCCCTGCCGCTGCTGAGCGACTGCGGCCGTGGGCGCCGTGGCCGTGGCGTCGGGGCGCAGGCGGCGCTGCGACGGCGGCGACGCCTGAAGCTTCGTGGACTCCGGCTTCGCTCCGGGGGCCGCCGACTGTTCCGGCTGAGCCGAGGCCTCGGGAGCGGCAGCGGGCGGCCGCACCGTCGTCGCCGGACCGTCGGTGCTCGCGCGCAGCTGCCACCCGTCGCCGTCCTCGCCTCTCCCGTAGGCGTAACCCTGGCCGGCCAGCATGGCGGGCACCTCGCTGCCCCGGCCGCTGAGGTACAGCTCAACCGCCCGGTTGGCCCGCTGCCCTGCCTCGGCCCGGTCCGTCTGCCCTCGCATCACGCGCTGGTGCTCCCGGAGCAGCAGGCTGATCATGTCACCGCGGGACAGCTCTCCGTCCAGTACTGGCTCGCGGGGCAGCGCTGCGCGCACCTCGTCGAACCATCCGCTGCGGAACGGCTGGTGCTCGGGGTTCCAGCGCGGCCCCGGCTCCTGCCCGGGAGCCTGAGCCGTGACCTGGGGGGCCGGGCTCTTCGTGACCTGTTCGCCGTCCGCTGCGAAGCTCTGGGCGGCCGGTTCGGGGTCGTAGTAGGTGCCCAGCGGGGTGGTCTGTCCCTCAGGGAGGTAGCCGCGCAGGTGGGAGATGTGCTCCTCGGCCGCGTGGTGCAGCACGCGCAACGCGTTCCAGCGCAGGCCGTCGCGGTGTCCGCCGCGCTCAAGCCGGGCCAGCAGCGTACGGATACCGTGAGAGATCATCTCGACTGTGCGCACCCATAGCATCCGCCCGGTGCCCAGAATGGTGTCGTCCGCCGAGAGCCGATTGACGCCCAGCCATGCCCGGTCCATCACCTCGCGGGCGGACTCGAAGGCGTAAGTGACGCGCCGCCACAGCGGGTGCTGCGCTAGGTCGCCGATCCAGTCGGCGGCCGTGTGGTAGGTCTGCTTGATCGTCTCGAATCCGCGTCTCATCAAAGCGCGCACCCGCCCAGGCTCGCGGTCGGCGCCTTCCTCACCGTCGGGGCGGGTGGTGATCCGCGTGGCGAGCCATTGCCAGGCCCCGCGCAGCTGGTCGGCGAGGTCGATGCGCTGGTTGGGCGGCAGCAGCCCGGTGAGCCGGTCGGCCCGGGTGGCAGCGGCACGGTGCAGCCGCCACACCGCCCGCCAGGCGGCGGTGTCCCGCTGCCCGCCACGGTCCAGCCGCCGGGCCAGCGCGAAGGCGGCGTGCGAGATCACGCGTGCCGTCCGGGCCTGGATCGTACGGTCCAAACCGTGGGTGCGCACATCGCGCACCAGCTCCTCTGCGTAGGTGCCCACCGCCTCGCGGACCGCTGCCCGCAGGCCCTGCGCCGCATCGCGGACCTGACGGATCGTTTCCCACTCCGGGGCGCCCCAGTAGTAGCCCGCCTGGTCCTGGGCCGCCCTCATGGCGGCGTCGAGTTCCGCCGCGTCGGACGCGTCGACCGCCGGGTCCTGCGAGCGCGGCAGGACCGGATCGGCGTCGATGCTGCGCAGGGTCCGGTCCAACTCCTCGCGCAGTACCTCGTACCGGTCGTTGAGCCTCCGTTCGTCCTCCTCACTCAGACGGCGTGCGGAGGCCGCGGCGGCCGGCGTGTCCGGCGCGGCGCTCTGCTGCTCCCCGGCGCCGCCACCGCGCAGTACGGCGAGGATGCTCTCGAAGTGCTGGTCCAGCTCGTCCGTTGCCGAGGAGCGGGGCTCCTCCGGCACTGCCTGCGGTTGCACCACCGGCTCCTCCTCGGTCCTGTCGCGGGCAGGCTGAGCTCCTGCGGCGGGTCCGTGCGCACGGGCGGGCCGGACGGAGATTGCCGTCTCCGGATCCTCGGTGCCATCGACCGTCGTGTCCAGGTCGGCTGGGTTCGGATCGGTCTCCCGGCGCCGCAGGCCGCCGTCACCGACCATCTCCCACTCGTCACTGTCATAGACGGCCCCGTCGACCACCAGGTCATCGCCGATCACGTCACGCCGGAAGTCGTCCGGGACGGCATCGGCTTCGGCGGCGAGGTCGGCGCCGCCGACTGGCGCAGCCTCCTGCTCGACCGCCGTGGCGGGCGGAGCCTGTGGAGCCGGCCTGGTCGCTTCCGCCGACGCCGACGGGGCAGGCTGTGGAACGGTGGTCGCCTGCAGACGCACCGCCTGCTCCCGTGCCTGCGCGATCACGGCCTGCAGCAGCCGCCGGTCGGCGACCGAGGCGAACGCCCGGCGCTCGTCCATCGAGCGCCCTGCGAGCGTCGCGGCGGAGATCAGCTCCTGATATCTGCGGGCCAGGGCCTGCGGATCGGTGTCGCGCAGTCCGGCCCGGGAGACCGCGCGCCACGCCTCCTCGATCTGCGCCGCCTCGTTCACGGCGGCAACGCCTGTCTCTTCGCGCAGTTCCCGGGCCTCCGCCAGCATCGACCGGCCGGTGTCGCAGGCTGCCCATGCCTCGTAGGCGCGCCGTAGCTGCATGAACTCCCGCAAGAAGGCCTCCCTGGCGGGGTACGGCTGCACATCCGCGCTGTCGTCCGGTCCCGTCCGGGCGGCACCGGGCACGTCAGTGTCCGGACTGCCCGCGGGCGGTTCGGAAGGCGCCGCCTCCGCTTGCTCGGCACCGTTCCCGTCTGCGGCTCCAGCGCCCGCTTCCGTCTGCGGCTGGGCGGCCGCGGCGTCCTCACTACTCTCCTGTACGGCAGCGGCCTCGGCGACCGGCTCTTGCCGTGCCGCGGAAACCTCCTCGGCAAGGTCGCCCACGGCGCCGTCCGGACGGCCCCCGGCGCCGGCATCGAGCGGCACGTCGATGAGGTCGACTAGCGACTGCGGCAGCATCAGCGGCTGCACTTGGACATCGAGGCTGGTCCAATGCGGCAGGGACCACACGTACGGGCGCCGCTCGCCGCCTCCCAGCAAGAGCTCCCCGGAGATGGAGATCCGCCCCTCCTCGACGGTGGCGGAGCCGCCCGCCACGAACAGCAGCCGCTGCGGCGAGACCTGCCAGAAGGCGTCCCCCGCCCGTACCTCGCCCAGTGGCTTGGCGCTGGTGTGGCGCTCCGGCAGCACGGCGGACAGGCGCCGGACCCGCTCCAAGGACGCTTCCTCGGCGGCCCGCTCGCTCGTGCTGCCCGGGTCCACCAGGTCGTCCAGGCTGATCAGCCCGTCGTCCGGCTCCTGCGCCGACAGCCGGTTCCGCGCGATCAGGTCCTCGGCCGTGCCGTCCTCGTGCGCCTGCAGTGACTCATTGATCAGTGTGTCCTTCAACGAGCCGAGCAGGTCGCGCACTTCCTGGCGTGCCGCCTGGAAGCGGTCGTGCTCACCGATGACGGTGAAGCCGTCCTCCGTGCGCTGCAGCGCGTTGCCCGTACGCCAGGTCTCGACGATCAGCTGCCGACGCAGCGGGGTCATGGCCGGCCGCAACCAGGTGACCGCACGGGACCACGGGATCTTGCCGGCGCGCACGGGCGAGCCGTCCACGGAGACCGTGATCTCCAGTCCCGACCGGGAGGAATAGACGCTCGCCGTCTGCTCGCCCTGCTCGTTCCCCGGCCCGGCGGGCATTCGGAAGGATCCGTCGTGGAGCTGCGGGTACCGCTTCTGGCCGCTGTCGAGATCGAAGATGAGCTGGCCGAATTCGTGAGCGGAGATCCGGCCGAGCGCGGCGGCGATGTCGCGGTCGGTCAGCGGCTCGGGCGCGGTCTCCTCGCCGCCGTCGGCGGCCCGCCCCTCGGCGAGCGACGCGTCGTGCTGCGGCTCAGTAGACGGCGCCGCCGCGGACGGCTGCTGACGCTCGGCGATCATGCGGCGCAGCTCGGAGTACTCCTCGACCACTTGCGCATTCCAGCCCAGTTCCGCCATGACCTCACGGGCCACGTCCAACTGCACCTTGACGGGCGTCAGCGCTGCGTCCACATGCGGGAAGAGCTCGTCGTCCACCGCGCTGAACCCGGCCAGGCCCACAATCTGGTCCAGCGCATCGCGCACGGCGGCCGGCTTGAGCTTGCGGCTGCGCGCCGTGCGCTCGGCTTCGTCGATCGTCTGCAGGACCAGCACCAGCGCCTCGCGGACGAACGGATTGGTCAGCTCGGGCAGCCGGTTGTCGGCGGTGAGCTGCTCCTCCAGCGTGGCCAGCAATTGCGGGTCGCCCGCGTTCGGGGTGATCAGCGCGTTGTAGTGCTCGGCGGCGCGGTCGGCGATCCGCCCGATCTGCTCCCGGAGGTCACCGGCGACCTCTTCCACCAGAGCGCGGGTGGCGGCGTCGTCCTCGCCGAAGCCGTCCAGAGTGTGCTGGAGGTTGAGCAGGAACTGGTCGAAGGGGTGGTCCTGCTCCCACACGATCCGGGCCCGGCTCACACCCAGGGCCTCGCTGATCTCGCGGGCGAGGTTGGGGATGGTGCTGCTCTGCCCGCGGCGCGTACCGGCCTGGGCGCGACGGCGGATCTTGTCGTGGTCCCACGGCAGGGGAGCTGGCCGTCCGGCAGCGGCATCCTCGCTCCCAGCCTCCGCCGGTGCACCCCCGGTCGCCTCGGCGCCAGCCGTCTCGGCCGCAGGGGCCGGGGCGCTGCCGTCCGTGGACAGCGAAGGCTGCTCGCCGCCGACCAGTTCCTGCTGCGCGGACTGGGCGAGGGTTTCGTCTGCGCCCTGCGCAGGCGCGACCGCCCGTTCCGTCTCGCGTATCTCCGGCTCCAGTGGCTGGGGCTGAGGCCCAACGTGACCGAACGCTATCCGGTCGCCGAATGCTGCGATCAGGCTCTGCCGGTCTTCGACGCCCGGGCTCTGCTGCTCCGGTACGGAGTCCAGGGCCACTTTCTGCGCGGGCGGTGTCGGCTCCTCGCGCGGAGCTTGCGCGGGCAGCTCCGCGCCCGCGTCGGCCGGTGCCTGCTCCTGCCGTTCCGCCGCCTCGGTGACCGCTACCGCAGCGGGCTCCGCCTTGGCGACGGGTTGTTCGGCCGCGGTCCGTTCCGGCGCCGCAGCGACCGCCTGTCGCTGTGCGGGGGCGGGCTGCGACAGTTCCTCACCGAGGGTGTGCACCCAGGCCAGCGAGCCGATCTCCAGGCGCTCCTTGGCCCGGGTCACTGTCACGTAGGCCAGCCGCAGCTCTTCGGCCGCAGGCAGGACCAGCTCTCCGTTCTCGTCCTCCGACGGCTGCGGGAAGTCCGGGCCGATGCGCACCCGGTCCCATTCCCGGCCCTTGGCCTTGTGGGCGGTGGAGACCACCAGCTCCGGGCGGGTCTCCTCCTCCTTGGCGTCCTCCGGCACCAGGTCCCCGATCATGCGCAGCAGGCCTTCGGGGCTGTAGCGGTCGACGAGCCGGACAAACATCTGCAGCGACTTGTCGTCCTCGCTCTCGGCGTACTCGCGGACTTCGTTCCAGCTGTCGAACGCCTGAAGTTCGGGGTGTTTGGTGCGGCGCCCACGCTGCAGGTCACGCGCCGCCTTGGCGATCTCTTCGATGTCGCGGCCACCGCCGACCAGCGCCACGCGCTTGCCCGCTTCGAATCCGGCGAACACCGCGGCGATCGCGCCGACGTTCGTACGCGTGAGCACCGCGTCGGGCTCCTCGACCGGACCGAGGGTCGTGTCCAGCGCGGGGTTGCCCTCCAGGACCAGGTCCGAGCCCAGCAACTGCAGGTAGGTGTTGCCGACGGCCGCGACCTGCGGGCCGAACCGCCAGCTCTGTGTGAGCGGAAGGACCTCGTCGGCCGGCCAGTCCTTGAGCGCGTCGATCGCGCCACGGAACTCGTAGATACTCTGGTTGCTGTCCCCGACCACGATCGTCTGAGTGTCCTGGTCTTGGATGACCTTCTTCAGGACCGGGTTGATGTCCTGCGCCTCGTCGAACAGGATCACGTCGTAGTTCAGCCGCGGGTTGGTCAGCGCCCACAGCTTGAGGTAGTCGTCGTGGCTGAAGTACAGCTTGTTGCTGTTCGGGTCGGCGATGTCCGCCCACGCGCGGCGGGCGACCGCCAGCAGTTCGGTAGCGGCGGGGCTGGCCGCCCAGCTCTGCCCGAGGTGCTGCGTTCCCAGTTCGGCGTCAGCGCTCTCGCGGAACCGGCGGATGGCCGACATCACGATCCGCGCCACGTCCTCCGGCTCGATGCCGCCGCCCTTGTACTTCAGCGGCTCACGCAGGTCGAGTGCTTGGGCGACGTCCTTCGGGCGGCGCGCGCCGCCGTTGCGTCCGGCCTTGGCGATCTTTTCGCGCAGCGGGGTGTTCCGCAGGGCGGCCCGTGCGAACGCGTGGGAGGTGTCCGCCGTGACGTTGCGCGGGAACTTCCGCCTCGCCTCGTCAGCGATGCTGCGGTTGAACGCGACGTAGACGATGCGCTTGTCGGGCATCCGCCGGGTGACCATCTGCAGTGTGGAGGTCTTGCCCGTCCCGGCGAGCGCCTGGACAGCGATGTCCCGCCCGGCGAGGGCTGCATCGATGATCTTCTGCTGCTGCTCGGTGGGCGGGAATTCCGTCGCCGGGGCCGGCGCGGACGCCGCCCGCTCATCCATGGTCCGCAGGTAGGCGCGGATCTCCTCCACGACGCGGTCACGGTCGGCCGCCCGGCCCTGGTAGCGCCAGCGGCCCTCCCGGAAGGCGAAACGGCGGTCCTTCTTCAGAAGATCGCGCAGCTCCGCTTCCTGCTCCCAGTACCCGGCGGCGCCGGTACCGGTGACGAAGGTCCCCCCACCATCGGTGACGATCTTGATGCGGCTGGACCACGGTCCTGTTGCCGCTTCCGGCTCCGTGACCGTCACACTCTCCTCCTGCTCTGGCTCCTCGGTAACCGGGGCCTCCTCGTCCGGCTCCGGCTGGTGCTGCTGGGGCGCCGCGGGTTCCTCGGCCTGCGGGGCCTGATCAGCGGTGTGCTGCTCGTCGGTCGCTTCCGGCGCGGGCAGTGCCATGCCGAACGCCCGCGCGGCCTCGGCCGCGATCTCCTCGGGCGTCGCGCGCTCGAGCAGCAGGTTGCGCGGGGCATCCCAGGAGCCGACGTCATCGCGTTCGACGGAGACTGTGCCGTCTTCCTCGCTCGCGCGCAGCGCAGCGAGAGTGAGGGTGACCAGCCCTGCCGGACCGTGTTGGATATCCATCACCTCGCGCGGCAGGAACTCGTCGTCCGCCTCGAACCAGATCCGGTCCCCGACCCGGAGGTCATCCGGATACGCCTGACCGTCCGGGGCCGGCCGGCGGCCGGGCTGCGCCGCCACCATGTTCCAGACCAAGACGGCCTGGGACTGCTGGGCGTCCAGGCCTCGCTCCTGGTCGAACAACGCACGCTCGCGCAGCACGAGACGGTCGAGCTCGTAGCGGTAGCCACCCAAAGCGCGAGGCAGAGAGGGGTCCGACCAGTCGATCAGTGCCCCGAGGTGGTCCCGCAGGGAGGCCAGTCGCTCGGAGAAGGCGAGCGCGTCCTCGCGCGAGCGCAGCCCACCCATGACGTTCAGCGCGGTCTCCAGCCCGGTGTTGACCAGGTACGCGTACTCGTCCACCCGGCCGAACTCCATGCCACTGCCCGCCGCCCGCAGGCACCACTCAGCGCCCTGCACCGGGTCGACGTCGGCATAGGCGGCCTGCTGGACCACGGCGAACTGACCATTCGGAGACAGCTCGAACGAGGCGTGTTCCGCCATGCGCTCCAGCTCACGGCGGTCGCCCGGTATCGGGGCGGCCTTGAAGTGCGTACGAAGCTGACCGGTGGTCGCGAAGCGCCGCACCGGTTGTTCGGTCGGCTCGCCCAGCGGTAGCGCGAGGCGGGCCTGGTGCGCCGGCAGCATCGCCAGCTCCTCGACCTTCGCCCAGGGGATCGGCGCGGACAGCGGCAGCACGCGGGCGTCGGCCATGGCCAGGAGATCGGCGGGCAGGAAGCGCCCGTTCAAGCTGGTGGACACCAGGTCGTTGTGGGGGACGATCTGAGCGCCGCGCACGATCGGGTCGCTGCCGTCGGCTGCGTCCACCTCCAGCGACTGCAGTAGCAACAGCACGTCGCGGACCTGCCCGTCCGGGAGGTTCAGCGTGGTCACGATGGCCAGCCGCGCATCCTCGGTCGATAGCGGGTCGGTGTGATGAGGCAGCGCCTCCAGATGCTGTTGCGTCAGCGGAGTCCCGGTGGCGGTGCCGTCTGCTTCCGGTGCGTTCCGCCCGGCAGCCGGCTTCCCTTGTTCCGGCTCCGGCCGCTCGGCCGAGAGCTCGGCGAACAGCGTGTCCTGCTCGGCGGGCGCGGACGGATCGAGGATCTGTCGCAGCGCCTGTTCAGCCGACGTGCCTGCCTCGATCGCGAGAGTCTGGACCTCCTGCTCGACGTCGGTCAGGCGCGGGCGGGCCACCGAGCGGCCGGAGTAGTGGTGTGCGACGGAGCGCTGCGCGTTGTAGGTGTAGCTCCCTATGCTCAGCTCCCAGACCAGGGTGTAGTGCCGCGGCCCGTTGGCGGTCTGCGCACGCAACGTCACCTGGTAGTGCGGGGAGGAGTGCTCCGACCAGCGGGCCCACTGCCCGGCGACCTCCCACCCGTTGGCCCGCGCGGCCTGCTGAATCCGCTCCGCCCGGCCCGGCGGCTGTGGAGAATCGACCACGGCACTCGCACCCTCGTCGGTGGCTACGTGCGCTTCCGCGTGCATCGGAGCCTGCTGCGTCGCCTCGCCCCCGCGGCCGTCCGTCTGCGCAGCCGGGCCGATCGCGGCGTACACCTCGTCGAAGACCTGACGGGCGGCCGCCTCGGTCCCTCGGCTGTTGCCGACGACGAGGTAGTAGTCCTCGAAGGTGTCGGCGTCCGAGTCCTCGGGCGGACTCAGACGCGCATGTCCCAGCCATTCCCTGAACCAGGCCCACAGCTCCTCCTGCGGCGCGGGTTCGGCGAACCGCGTACGCACCAGGTCATCGGCGAGTGCGACTCGGATCGCCAGGTCGCGGACGCGCTGACGGGCCCGCTCGTCACTGGCGGCGATCATTGCCTCGACCTCGGCTCGCTTGGCGCGTCTGCGCGCCTGCTCGTCCGGCTGGTCCGGCTGGTCCAGCTGGTCCGGCAGCTCTTCAGCGGCGCGGCCGATCTCGCGCCGGGCCGCGCGCTCCTGCTCACGGCGCCGCTGGCCGGACTGTGCTGTCTCTTCGGCCACCCGATCGGTCAGCAGCAGGCGCACGATGTGCCGCTCGGTTCCCGCGAGAAGCTGTGCGAGTAGCTCACGGCCCGCCGGCGGCACCCAGCCGCGCTCCAGCTCCCGCGCGAGAGCGCCTGTTGCGGTGAGCGCCTGCCGGTAGGCGTCGACGGCCTGCGACAGCGGCGCCTCCCCGCGGTGGGCGGTACGCCCGGCCTCCTCCGCCTCCTCCCACCGGGCGTCGAACTCCCAGCGCAGGGTGTACCGGTCGTCTTCGGCCCCCGACGCCAGGCGGGAGTCAGCGGGGACCGCGACGATGTCGCTCGGGTTTATGCGGGACGGACCGGCGGTGTAATAGCCCTCGACGTGGTCCCTGCCCGTGATCACCACTGATCGATACGACAGCTGCCGGGATTCCGCCCACCGTTTGAATCCCATGCGGACCACGTCGCCCGGCTTGAGGACTGCGGCATCGTTCGCGTACGGGACGAAGCCGTCGGGCACCTCCACCTTGGCCGGCCCCCGGAACCACGCTTCTTTACCCTCCGGTGGTACCTCTTCCTGCTGCGGCGCGCCGGGCAGATACCCGGCCAACTGCTGCGTCAGCAGGTGAAGACGCTCGACAGACTCCAGCAGCGCCTCGCTCGTGTACGGCCCGTCCACCAGGGCGTCCGGCTCTCCGGTGCTCTGCGGTTCCGCCGGCTGCGTCATCGGTTCCGCAGCCGTCCGCGGCGCCTCAGCCCGCTGTACCGGTTCGGCCCGTTCTGACCCCATTTCCGGGCCTGGGGTGGCGAACAGGCGCTCCCACAACCCTTCCTGCTGGGCGGTCGCGGTGATGCGGGAGGCCAACAGGGTCGCGTACTGCGTCATCGCACGGAAGTGACGCAACGCCACCGGAGCGCGGTAGCGCTCCTCTTGAAGGTTGTGGGCGAGCGTCTGGGTGGCGCGGGCCAGCTCCGTGCAACGGCGGACGACGTCGTCGGCGGGGTGGGCGAAGGGGTCGCGGCCACTGCCGACCGGCCCCTGACGCAAGTCCTCCAGCGCCCGGTGCACCGCCTCGCCGTCCGGGCGGGCACCGATCCCTCGCGTGATCAGCCGCTTGCCCGCCGGGGTGTCCTGCATCCGCCAGTAGCCGGCGAACATCTCCTCCAGGTCGGCGGTGGCCTCTTCCTTGCTGACGTAGGGCTCCCCCGCCGGTATGACGATCTCCGGACCGGCCTGCTCGGGGGGCTCCTCGACCATCCGGTAGGTCCGGTTCAGGCGGCTGAGCTCGTCGACCACCTTGCGGACGCGCACGTCGCGGGTGGTCTGCACCATGCGCCGCGGCAAGTACCAGAAGTTCTGGTTGCGGGAGAAGCGGAAGCCATGCCGGTCGAGGGCGGCGCGCACCGGAGCATCGCCCTCCTCGTTGGTGATGCCGCGCACCACGGTGCCGCGGTAGTGGTGCTCGATCTCCAGTGCACCGGCCTTGGCGCCGGTCTCGGGGACGGCGGGTTGAGAGGTGGTCTGTGGGCCTGCTACGGCCCGCAGCTGGTCCTGCCGTTGTGCCAGGGCGGCGCGTACTTCGGCCAACGCCTGCGGGTCGTCGGCGGAGGCACGGCATGCGGCCGCGTGCTCGTAGGCAGCCCGCACCAGCCGGGTCAAAGCCTTGCTGTCGTCCGGGCTGCGGTAGGCGCCTTCCTGCAGGCTGAGCACGAGCGCGTAGGTGGCGTGCGCGAGCTTCGTCGTACGGCGGGTGACTTCCTCCAGGGTGCCGTCGTCGGTCGTGGCCCATTCGGCGGCGTACAGTGCCTGCCGGATTTCTTCCAGCGCCGTGCGCGCACTGCCCAGCGCGGCGTCCGCTGCCCGGCCGGTCCGCTCGGCAAGGTCGCGGGCGGTGGCCGTTGCCAGCCATGCCTCCCACGCCGTGGCGATCCGCTCCACGCCCTCGGCGAAGGAGCGGTCCGGGCCATAGGCGGGAGAGCTCGCCGCCGCCAACTGGTAGGCAGCAAGGGCCTGATGGTGCCGGTAGGCGCGCTGGGACAGATCACGCAGCACTTGGCGGCTGACGGGGTTGTTCGCTTCCTCCGCCGCGTCCAGTGCGTAGGAGACGACCTGCATCCAGTCGGTCAGCGCGCTGCCGATCGTGGTGTCGGGGGCCTGGCGGATGTTCCACATCGCGCCGCGCAACTGAGCGCTGGCTTCCCCGCCGCTGCTGCTGTAGACCTCGGGCCAGCGGTCGTACGTCTCGAACAGCAGCTGCCGGGCGAAAGTCAGCTGGTCGCTGCCGGAGTACGGGGCAGGCCGCTCCTTCAGCGGGTCGTTGCGCACCAGGACCGACCAGGCGTCGGTGTCCAGCGCGGAGGCGTCCAGGAGCATGTCGAACAGGTCGCGGCCGGTGGCGTGCATCCGCCCCAGGTGCCGCTCGGTGCGCTGGGCGAGCCGGGCGGCGAGCTCGGCAACCTGACCCTCCGTGGCATCGGCGAGCCGCACCGTGGCGGTGGCCAGCCGGTCATAGCGGGCGAAGACGTCCGTCGGCGACAGCTGCTCGCCGGTCTCGACGTCCGCACTGGCCTCGGCGAACTCTGCCAGCACCGGGCCGGCGACGTGGGGCCCGGCCGTCTCCAAGGCCTCACACAGCTGCCTGATCGACTCGCCGACCAGTTCCCGCGCGGCCACCAACTCCCCGCTGTCGGCGTAGTGGTCGAGCAGCACCGCCATGCGGTGGGCGCGCGGCAGTGCCGAGCCCGGCGCCTGCTCCGCGACCGGAGCCGGTTGCGGCTCAGGCTCACTCGACTGCGCCGGTTCTCCTGCCACGGGCTGCTCGTCCGCTTCGTCTAGCTCGGCCTGGTCGGCGTCCTGCTCAGGGCTCTGCACGCCCGGCACAGCGGCGTCGGTTCCGGGGGTAGGCGTGCCAGCGGCCGCGGCGGCTCTGGTGATCTCGAAGCGGGTGCCGTCTTGGCCCGACAGCGCGATGCCGTCCGGATGCTCCTCCAGGCTCATTCCGTCAGCGATGAGCTGCGCGATACCGGCCGCCAGGTCGATGCCGTTGACCGGACCGGTGCGCATACCTGGGAGGCCGGTGACCGTGTACTGGTCGAAGATGGACAGGCCAGGGATGAACTCCAGTGCCTCGTCGTCCTCGACGGTGATCGGCTCGTCGCTGTCCCACCAGTGCTGGAAGACCGTACTTTCGCGGTCCTCCACGGTGGCGCGGTAGCGGGCGGCGTGGTCGCGCAGCGCGGAGGCCATCTCCCACGTGTGCCTGACCACCTCCTGGCCGCGCTGCTCACGGTCCCACTGCTCGGCGACCTGGCGGGCCAGGTCGGCCGCGGTCTGGAACACCTGCCAGTCGGCCACCTGCTCCAGTGCCAGCAGTCGACTCCGCCGGGCCTCCTGGGACTCTGAGAGCATCATCTGTGCGGCCCGCGCCAGGCTGACCTCGGCGTCGGTGCCGTCGACCAAGTGGGTGCCCAACTGCTGCACCCATGCCTGGTAGCCCTGCACCGCCGCATGCTCGGCTGCCCAGTATTCGGAGCGGTCGGCGTAGGGCTCCGCCGTGGCCTGCTGCCCTGCCCGACGCTCGCCTGAGGCTGCTGCTGCCGGCGGGCCGGCAGCGGCGCGCTCCGCCGCCGGGGTGTCGTCTTCGTAGAGGTCTTGGCCGGTGGCCTGGTTCTCGATCTCGGCGTCGAGGCGGGCCTGCTCGGCGCGGGCGCGGTGGAGCTTGTCGAGCTTGGTGAACGGCTGGTCGACCAGCTTCTGGGCACGGTCGATCTCCTGCTTCAGCTCCTCGACGGCGCCCAGCAGCCGGGTGTGGATCTCATCGAGCCGCTCGCACAGGTTCTCCATACGGGTCACCAGGCCCAGCGGCGGCTTGCCGTCGCTGATGAGGGCGGCGACGTCGTCGATGGCGAAGACGGCCTGGGGGATGTCTTGCAGGCCGCGGATGCGGAACTCGATGTAGTCGTGGACGGTGTTGATGCGGGCCTCGAACTGCTGGCCGCCCACGATGGCCACGTTCTCCCAGCGGCTGACCGGCCCGTGCGTCATGCGCTGTGCCAGCGCGAGCTGGGTGCGCAGGGCGGTTGCCGCCTCGCCGCGCTTTGTTACGACCGTGCCGTTGGGCAGCTCCATGCGAAAGGCATCGCCCTTGGTGTCGTGTCGCACAGCGAGCGCCCGCGCAACCAGGTCTGCGCGCTCCTGGGCCTTGGCCAGGGTTTCGTCAGCGGTGTCGACCACATTGCGCAGGTGGGTGTGGGTGCGCTGCCAGCTCTTGTAGGCCGCCTCGAGCTGCCGGACCTCCTCGTCGGCCTGCAGCTTCTTCAGCAGCAGCGGGTTGCCGGTCGCGATGGCCTTGATCTCGCCGTATTCGAGGTAGTCCTTGCCCAGGTCACCGTCGAGCGTCCGGTCCTGTTCGTCCAGCTCCCGGCCGGTGCGGACCTGGTCGATGAAGCGCGCCTTCCGCTCGACGGTCTGCCACATGAAGGAGTCGAAGGACCCGGCCTTGACCCAGCGGTAGATCTGGACGGGGATGCCCAGGGCGAAGTGCTGGTTGAACTGCCGAATGATGCGACCCTCGCGCTGGGTGACGTCGGAGGGCCGCCAAGGGCAGTCCAGATGGTGCAGCGCGATCGCCAGGTCCTGAACATTGACGCCGACGCCCATGGTGTCGGTGGAGCCCATCAGCACGGCGACCTTGCCGACGCGGGCTTCGGCGAAGAGCTTCTCTTTCTCCTCGGCGGTCTGCGCGTCCTGGGCGTAGCGAATCTTCTCTTCGGGGACGCCGCGCTTGACCAGCTCATCGCGCAGATAGTCGTAGGCGATGAACTTCCTGAGCTTCCTGGCCTCCTCCGAGGCGGTACCGCGGTCGGCGAACACCAGCTGTAAGGCACCGGTCAGTGGGAGCGGGTTGCCCTCGCGGTCGGTGTAGCGGCGGTCCTTGTACTGGTGGTAGATCTCGGCGATCTTGTCGGCGGCGGCGTCCAGTTTGCCCGGCCCGTCGGGGGTCACGCCGACCATCCGCAGGTCCATGGCGGCCAGCCGGCCGTCGTTGCTGATCTTCAGCAGGTTGTCCTCGGTGGCGTCGACGTATTGGGCTCGTACGGCCTCGGCCCGGTCGGCGATCTCCGCCATGTACTGGCGGTCGGCGTCGGTGGCGGGGACGACCACGGTCTCACTGGTGTAATCCGGGACAGGCAGGTTCAGATCGTGCTTGGTCTTGACGTCCGCCATCGCCTTCCACAACCGGCTGAACGATGCCGCGTTCCGGAACCCGCCGATCCGCTCCTTGATCCGCGGAATCCCCTCCGGGGAGATCTCCGGGGCCATGGTTTCCGCGAGGTACTGCGCCTGGAAGGAGGAGAACGCGGATATCTCGGCGGCCTGGAGGAGGTCCGGGCGAAAGTAGTCGAGCATGACGTACGCCTGGGGCATGGCGTTGGGGAACGGTGTTCCCGTGGCGCCGAGGCCGACCTTGCGGCCGTACGCCTTGAACATCGAGCGCAGTTTGATCTTCAGGTCTTTGGCCTGTGCGGAGACCGGAAGCGACAGCTCGGAGTTGTTCGCGCCGACCTCGCCGTTGGCGAAGTCCTGGACTTCGTCCACGGCGATGAAGTCGATGCCGGTCTGCTCCCACGAGATGCCCGTCGTGGTCTGCTTGACCAGGTTCTTCTCTGCCCGCTGTGTGTGGCGCTTCAAGTCACCCTGAAGCTTTTTGATGGTGTCCTTGGTGGCGGGCCGGCCAGTGCTCATGGCGGTGGCCGCGTCCAGAGCCTCGGCGATCAGTGGGTCGCCGCCGGGATTGAGGGCCGGATCCAACGCCTGGTCGTTGCCGGTGAGCGCCTTGTGGATACGGGCCCGGTACTCGGCTGTCTGGTCGGCGACGAACTGGGCCTGCCCTCTTGCGGACATCGGGATGCGCTTGAAGAGGGACTGCGGGAGGATGACGGCGTCCCAGTCGCCGTTGGCGATCTGCGCAACGTATGCGGCGGCGGACTCCTTGGTGAACTCGCTGCTGTCGATCGCCAGCACACGCGCCTGCGGATAGGCCTTCAGGAAGTCGTTGCGGAAGTCGTTGACCGTGGAGTTCTTCACCACGATGCACGGCTTGTTCACCATGCCCAGGCGCTTCATCTCCATAAGCGTCATGGCGATGGTGTAGGTCTTGCCCGCACCGACCTCGTAGTCGAAGAAGGTGCCGTACGGCTCGGACAGCGCGCGGGCGACACCGGCCCGCTGGTGCGGCAGCGGGGTGATCGTCTCCGACAGGCCGGGGAACGTCAGATGCGAGCCGTCCCCCTGGTAGGGGACGTAGCTGTTGTAGAGCCGGTTGTAGGTGTCCAGGACGTCCTTGGTGCGCTCGGGGTCCTGCCACAACCAGTCGGCGAACAGCCGGTTGAGTTCGTCGGCCTTCGCGATGGCCTGTTCGGTCTGGTCCGCCGCCCACCGCTTGCCGTCCCGGATCTCCTCCGGCGTTGCGTTCTCGTCCGGCTTGGGCGGTTTGACCACGAGGGTGGCCCGGCGCAGCATGCGGGAGAACAGCTCGACGGCATCCCGGCGAACGGTGCCGTAGACCTTGGTGGCCGCCCGGGAGGTGCGCACCGCCTTCGGGGCGTCGACCTCCCAGTCCGCCCCGGAGGTGCGGGTCACGGTGACGGCCTTCGTCTGCAGCAACTGCTGGATGAACTGCTCGTAGTACTTGGGTGCGACCCAGGTCGCACCGATCTCCACGTTCTCGATGTCCCCAGGCTGTGCGTCGGGCGGGAGCACGCGACGCAGCGCGGCGACGTTGGCCTGCAGCGGGTGCTGGGCCCGGGATTCCTCCGGGACCATCCGCAGGATCTTCTCGGCCTGCTCGATCTTCTCGCGGACGTTCCCGCTCAGGTACTCGGCGGCGGGCACCAGCCGCTGGGTGCCCGGCTCGTTGAACACCAGCTCGCCGAGGGCGTTGCGGGCCTCATCCAGGGACTCCATACCGAGCAGGCGGGCGATCTCTCCGAGCCTCACCTCGCCGTAGGTGTTCAGGCTGATGGCCAACGCGTCCTGCGGGGTCTCGGCGCGGGTCTGCTCCGCCCGCGGCTTGGTCACCGCCCGGGTGAAGATCGCCGACTTCTTGGCGGTGCGGGACTCCTTGTCGTACACCTCCAACGCGTACACGCCGGCGGCGTACGGGTCAGTGCGGAAGGCGCCGTGCGCGCTGCGGCGGTCGCGCCGGTCATTGCGGCCCTCACGGTCGTTGAGGAACCCGAACTTGGCGACATAGGCGTCGTAGTGGGCGTTGAGCTGCTGGCGCAGCGTGGTGGCCTGCTCGTCCTGTCCGGTTGACTCCGCGCTGAGCAGGTCGACGTAGGTGTCACGCAGGCGCAGCAGCGCGCGCAGCTCCTCCACCGCGTTCTTGAACACCGGGCGGTCGGCCAGCTCGCCGCCGACGACCTGAAGAAACGTTCCCTCGCCCTGGTCGACGAGGGTGCCCTCGAACCGCTGGAGTTCCTCGCCGAACATCTCCTGCGCCTGGCGCATCCGCTCGGCGCGCTGCTCCACAGCCGCCCGCTGGACGGCGTCCGGGGAGGCGCTCATCGTCAAGCCTGTCTCGTGGGCCTGACGGGTGATGGCGGCCAGTGCCTCGGTCAGAGCCTCGCTGAGGTCGGTGCCCTCCTGGGGGCGGACGGTCAGGTCGTCGCGGCCGTACTGCGTGCTGGTCAGGGCCATCGTGCCCAGCACCATCTCGGGGTGCTGGGCGAAGTAGTTGTTGACCAGCACGCTGCGCTCGGCGTCGACCTGCACCGGTGACAGGCCCACCCACTCCGGCGGAGTCTCCGGGACCTTGCCGTCGCGGCGGCGCAGGATGAGCACGTCGGTGACGACGTCCGTGCCCGCGGCCCTTCGGTGCGCGCCGGCCGGTAGCCGCACGGCGCCGACCAGGTCCGCCCGGTCGGCGATCTCCAGCCGGGCTGTCTTGCCCATGGAATCCAGGGTGTAACGGCTGGTGATCACGGCGACCACGCCGCCGGGTCGGGTGAGTTCGAGGGACTTGACGATGGCGTAGTTGTGCAGGGCGAGCCGCAGCGGGTTGTGGACGGGATCGGTCGGGGCGATCTCGTCGAAGGGGACGTTCCCTATGACGGCGTCGAAGTAGCCCTCGGGCAGGCGGGTGTCCTTGAAGTCCTGCGCGCGGATCTCCGCGTCCGGGTACAGGGCGGCGGCGATCTCGGCGGTGGTCGGGTCCAGCTCGACGCCGGTCATCGTCGCCTCGGGCGGGGCGAAGGCGAGGAAGTTGCCGCTGCCGCAGCCTGGCTCCAGCACCCGGCCCCCGGAGAAGCCCAGGTTCTTGAGGGCCTGCCAGATCGGCTGCACCAAGGCGGCGTCGGTGAAGTGCGCGTTGCGGACGGTTGCTTCGGCTGCGTGCCACTCGTCCGCGGTCAGTAGCGACCGCAGCTCCGCACGCGCCCCGGCGAACTCGGGCTTGCGCGGGTCGAAGACCTGCCAGGCCGCTCCCCACGAACTCCACCGGGCCAGCACGGCCTGCTCGGCCTTGGTCGCGGGCCTCTTCTCCTCCCGCAGAGTGTGCAGGACGTGGATCGCGGCGATGTTCGCCCGGATCCGCGCCAGCGGGCCGGACGGCGCGAAGTCGTCCTGGCTGCGTGGCCGAAACCGCGGCCGCTCCACCTCCGCCGGCTCGAGGGCGGGGGCGCGCCGCAGCGCGACCTCGGTGACTGCGATGGGGTACGGCTCGTCGTCACCGTCGGTGTCCTGCACAAGCAGCTGCCCGTCGCCGATGCGGTCGACCACCACCGCCTCGGTCAGGTCGTCGGCATCCTCTTCCGCCTCCTGCCCGGTGGAGGCGTCCACGGCGGACTTGTTGCCCGGGAGCGTGGCGCCCCGGTGCGCGATGAGGTCCCCGGGCTGTAAGTCCGCGACATCGTCCGGCGCCGCCTCCCACGCGGCATCCCCTTCCGGCTGGGACGAACTGGGGCTGGGCCGTGGCGGGCGTGGATCATCATCTCCGGCGGGGGCCGGGCCGCTGGTGACCTCGGTGATGAGGGCCTGCTCCGCCGCCGTGAGCGCGTCGCCGTCCTCCGGACCGGTGGGCAGGCTCCCCTCCTCAAGCGCCTGCCAGAGCCGGTCGAAGAGGTCTTCGGCCCACCGCCGGCGCGGCAGCACCTGAGGGGAGGCGACCTCGTGCACCGCGCCGTCGGGTCCTACCCGGACCAGCAGGTAGCTGCCACGCTCGGTGCCGGCGGCCTGCGGGCTGTCGACACCGATGGCGTAGAGCCGGTACTCGCACGGCCCGGCCTCCGGGCTCGTCGAGGCGCGGAAGACGATCGCCTCGGAGGCAGCCTGCGCGTCCAGGTCGGAGAGCTGGCGGGGGGTCTGGTACATCGCGATCCTCCTCCACTTCGCGACAGGGTCGATCTGGTCCGAGGTGGGTGGGGGCGCGCTACACGTTGCGCCCCCGGGATCGCAGGTCCTCTACCGAGGTACCGAACAGGCGCAGAAAGGACGGCGTCATGTAGTCGAGCACCTGCCGCAGCTGCTCGTCGGTGAGGTCGTCCAAGGTGGTGGTGCCGTCGATCAGAGACTCGGAAGTGGAACTGAGCCACTCGGTGTGCTCCTGCGTACGCCGCATGCGCTCGGCGTACTGCTCGTCACTCTCGAGCAGCCCGTCGTCCGCGTCTGCTTCCGCCGCCGCCTCGGGCTCGGGCGGCAGCCGCACGAACTCGCTCAGCACTTCGTACTCGGCACGAGCCTTGAGCATGCCCAGCCGCCTGACACGCTGCTCGTGCGTCTCGTCCGCCGGCGGCCAGTCGTTGGCCACCAACCGGTCCCACAGGTCGCCGACCTGCTGCTCGACCTGCTCACCGAGGTTGGTGAAGAAGGCCACGGGGTCGGGGATGGCGGCGTAACGCTTGGGCAGCCACCGCCTCCAATAGGCGCGAGCCTCTACGCCGTACCGGTTCATTGCCATTGACATCACTCCTCCGGTTACTTGATGTCAGGTGGTGTGTCATCGTCTGCGGAGTCTTCGTCGGGTGGATCAGTCGAGCTGCCACGCTCCCCACCGGCTCCGACGCCACCGGTGGGGGCGGGTGCAGGTGCAGGTGCACGTGCGGCAGCGAGAATGAGGGCGAGATACTCCTCGTCATCACCCCACCGCTCACGGTGCCGCTCCCGGTGGTGGCCGTTGCGGCATGTGCCGACCCATAGGCGGCCTATGCGCTCGATCGCCCGGGCGAGGGCGTCCTGCCACAAGTACGGAGCAGATCCGGCGTCCTCACCGCGGGCGTAGGCAGACTGGTGGGAAGTCCACAGCGCGGTCAGCTCCTCAACGACGGAACCATGTCGCCACCAGCACTGCCGCGGAAGCTGGTCGTTGGTCACCTCGTAGCGGTCGGCCATCCAGATGACCCAGTCCACGAACTCCGGCCAGAGAGCCGCCCTCTCGGCTGGTTCGAGGTCAGCCCAGCACACCGGGGCACCAACGGCGCGTTCCTCTTCGTTGCCCGCGCCGTCGGTGCGGCCCCCGCTTCCGGCGATGCGGCCTTCTTCCAGCATCGTCACGCGCTCGCCGAGCAGCACCAGCTCGGCGTTGATGGAGACGACTTCTTCGTTCATCGAGGCCATCGCTTGGAACAGCTCGTCGAATCCGTTAGCCATCGACGCCGCCTGCTTTCTCCAGCGTCACACGGCGGCCAGCCACGATCTCGCGTGCCTCGCGGGTGGCGGCTTTGATCTCCTCGGCGCGCGGGCCTTCGTGAGCACGGGTGAAGCTCACAAGGGCCGCCGGAGTACGGCGGTGGAAGACCAGCCCGCCGCGCTCGGGGATCATGCGGATGTCGGCCGGCTCCAGCACGGGGCGGCGGCGCAGCGAAGTGGAGACCGACACGCGGTCTCCGTCGTCGGAGATAGAGGCGACGTCCTCGTCGAACTCCCCTGCCAACGCGGAATAGGCCTTCAGCTCTTCGGGGTCCGAGATGCCGCCGAGGAAGATCTTCACCGTCCCGGCCGCCATCATCTTGCGCACCCCGAGCTGCCCCCACCGCTCCTCCGCCTGGGCGTACGACTGCAGGACGGCCATGATGAAGATGTTCTGGGAGCCGGAGACGCTCATCAGGCTCGGGATCTCCGGCAGCGGAGCGACGTTGGCCAGCTCGTCCAGGAAGCAGCCCAGCGGGATGGGCAGCCGACCGTTGGGGGCACGTCCGGCGATCGCCTTGGCCGTGTCGAACAGCGCCTTGGCGAACGCGGCGTTCAAGGGGGCGAGCGCCGAGCCTTCTTCGTCCTCACCGATCAGGAAGAGTGTTCCGCCCTCGGTGAGGTACTTCTCGATGTCGAAGACCTCCGCGTCGCTCTTGGGGGCGAAGATCTCGGCGACCTTGTCGTCGTACAGGGCGATGAAGGACTGCTGGGCGGTGCGCCAGGTGGCGCTGCGCTCCTCCTCCGCGGCCGCGTGCTGGCCGGCCAGGGCCTCGGCAAGGGCGTGCTTGCCCTGCAGCGCGAGCAGGTCGACGGCCTCCCTGTTGTCCGGGTCGGCCGCCCAGCTGAGCACGTCGGACACCGGCCGCTTGTTCAGCGCGGCGGCGTGCAGCCAGCAGGTGATCAAGGTCTTGGCATTCAGGCTGAAGTAGCCGCCGTTGGAGGTGCCTTCTTCGCTCTTGGTGGTGGCGACCAGCGTCTCGGCCCGCTTGCGGGCGATCTGGTAACGCTCGCACCCGGCGGTCAGGGGCCACCGCAGCTGGTTGGGCCAGCCGGACAGCCCGGTCGGGTCGAGAACCCACACCGGGCCCTGCTCCTTGCGGAGCACCGCGGTGTTGTAGAGGACGTCGGTCTTGGAGCTGGTGGCCAGCACCGTGCCCTGGAAGTCCAGGATCCCCGGGAGAATGATCTGGCTGGTCTTGCCCTCTCGGGGCGGCGCTACCAGGACCGCGCTCTCCTCGATGGTGATCCACAGCGGGATGTGCGAGGGATCGGCGTGGCCGATGTGCACAGCGACATGCCGGATGGTGATCGAGCTCGGGTCCTTCTCATACAGGAGCGGGCGCAGGGAGGAGGCCCGGGTCAAGGCCTGCTTCTCCCCCATGGCTTTCTCCAACTGCGCAGCGGTAGCCATACCGCCGGCGCCATCGGCACCCCGCCGCTTCCACCACCAGTAGCCCTTCCACGCGACGTAGCCATACGCGACCAGCAGCACCGTGAACGAGCCCCAGAAAGCAGCCGGCCCGCCGACGCCGGCGTGAGGCCAAGCGGCAACCGGGTCGCCGGGATGCGAGAGGACCGCCGGTATGCCGCTTCCGGCCGCGTTCCAGCCGACCGCCGCCGGCTGGCCGTACTCCAGCAGCCCGGACAGCACCGCAGAGGCCCACACCAGCGCGGTGAGCAGGCAAGCGCCGAGTACTGGAATGACCCATAGGGCGTCGCGGCCGAGCCGCAGCCGTACGGCGGTCCTGGGGACGGCAGCCTTGGGCATCATGCGGCGGCTCCCTTGCGGAGGCGGATCACCGGTGCAGTGATCGCCACCGCTTCCGTGCTGGGCCGCTCGGTCATGCGCCGGTTTGTGTCAGTCAACCGGATCTCGGTCGCCGTTCGAATATGTTCGACCAGGTTGATGCGGGATCCGACCTGCCAGATCGCCCGTCCGGGCGCGCAGATGTTCGCGCCGTCCGGCAAGCATCTGCGCGCCCAGGAGGTCAGCCCCAGGTAGTCTGCGGTCTTTTCGGCCTCGTCCCGGTCCAGGTGGTACACCACCCGCGTCGCCGTGAGCTTGAGGATCGCTGCGGCTTCCGGAGCCTCTTCCAGGACCAGATCGGCAAGGTGGTGCAGGATGGCCCAGAACGAGAGCCCGAGACGGCGGCCATACCTGACCAGTTCCTCGAAGAGGCGGGCGACGGGGCGGTGGCTGAGGATGTGCCAGGCCTCTTCGACGATCAAGGTTCTCTTGATGTTGTCGCCCGGCTTGATCCACCCGAATCGGATCCACGGGCCGATGACCGCCATGAGCAGCGGCATGGCCTCACCCTCGCGCGGCAGACGGGTCAGGTCGAAGACGATCAGGCGGGCGTCCAGGTCGATTCCCGCACTGGTCGGGCCGTCGAACAGTCCGGCCAGGTCCCGTTCGGGGTTGCACAGCTCGTCCAGCGCCAGCGCGGCCGGCTGGCCCCAATGGCTCAGCTCCTCCGGGCTGACCTTCTGCTGGCCGAGCAGCGCCTCGTGCGGGGCGGTGAGCGCGTCGAGGACGTCTGACAACACGGGCACGCGGCCGTCCGCGCGACCCGCCGCGGAAGCGGTTCTGTGCGCCTCCGCGAGGGCGAACCTCGTCCGCGAGGACAGTGGCCCGCCGGCCAGGATCTCCGTCATCGACACCAGCACCTTGAACTGGTGCTCGACCGGAATCCTCGGGTCGAGGGGATTGATACGGATGCCGTCGCCGGTACCCGTGTCTCCGTAGACCAGGCGGATCGGCTTGATGCCCAGCTCCCGGGCGATGCCGTCCCACTCCCCCGCGCCGTCTTCACCCTGAGCATCCAGCACGCAGAAGTTGCGGTCACGGAACCGCAGTTGCCGCAACACGTAAGTCTTCTCCAACGCCGACTTGCCGTGCCCGGACTTTCCCAGGACCAACACGTGCGGGCTGGGCAGGCGCACGCGCGCCTTCGGGTCGTACAGGATGAACGGGTCGAAGATGTACGCCTTGCCGCTGTAGGCCTCCCTCCCGATGATCACACCGCGCGGGTCCATGCTGGCCGCGCCCACGGCTGGGTACAGGCCGCAGGCATTGGCGGAGGTCGAGCGGATTGCCCGGCGCCTCGTCTGCGTCTGGGTGCGCACCATCTCCAGCACGTCTGATCAGCGTCCTTCCGTCAGCAGGCCGCCGGTGAACGGCAACGTGTTGGCGAAGGCCCGGTGGTGCTCCTTGTCGCACCACTCCAGGCGCAGCCCACTGCGAGTGGCGGCATTGCGGATGGTGTCGGTGTCGCGGCGCAGTGCCTCGCTGCTGGCGGAGGTGACGGTGAGCCAGCCGGCCAGACGGATGCCGGCCGCGCCGTTGGCGATCTCCTGCATGGTGGACAGGGACGCCTTCTGCGCCTTCTGCTCGCGTGGGTCCTCGATCTTCCCGGCCCGCTTGTCTGCCTGCCCCAGCTCGTTGGTGGCGTCTGCCATCGCCTCGGTGATGGCCTGGTCCGTGGGAACGAGGTGCATGGTCACCGACATCGACACGATGACCTCCTGGACGTACAGCAGCAGCGGGGCGAGGAAGTTGATGCCGACGGGCAGAACGGGCCACTCCTTGATCCATGCCGTTCGCGAGTACCAGGGGTCCGGAGAGGCCTCCCAGCCACGGGAGACCATGTGGTCGGCCGGGCGCGCGTCGAGTTCGGCAGGCCAGGCGGTGACCCGGTCCATGCCAGTGGTGTCGTCGATCCAGTGGGCGGGGTCGTAGGCGTGGTGCAGGTACGAGGCGAGGCCGGCCTCGTCCAGGTTGCGCACATGACGCAGCTGACCGCGTGCCAGCGAGCGGATGAACGCCTCGATCTCCTTGCCCAGGGTGATGGCGTACCCCTCGTGGAGAGTGTTGTAGCGGCGTGCCTCCGCGACGAGCTCGGAGGTGTAAGGGATGCCCAGCGCGAGAATCAACCGCCGATCCTCGGCGGTGACCGCAACCTGGCGGACCAGCTCGCCGTATGAGTGGTCGAGCCAGGCTGGTGCCTGTGGATCACGGCGCGAGGCCGCGTCTCTGACGTGAGCATTGGGGTCGGTGGGGATGATCCGGGCGATCCACTGCAGACGGCGGATCCGGCCGCCGCTGTCCGCCGTCGACTTCAGCAGGAACTCGTACGCCCGGATCAGCGCCTCCTTGTCGTCGGTGTCCAGGCTGCCGAAGTCCCGCATCGCCTCCACTTCCACGGCCGCGGTGAACATCAGCTCGTGCGGCTGGAGGACGATCGCGATCTGCCCGAACGCAGTTCGTGCCGAGATCCACTCCATGTCCTGCGGCACGCCCGGCGGCACATCGATCGCCACTCGGCGCCCGTCACCCATCCGACCCGCGTGCGGGGCCTTGGAGCGGTACAGCAGCGAACCGTCACGCAAGAGCCGCTTGTAAGTCCGGTTGATCTCGAACCACTTGAGATAGGTCCGCCCCTTGTACGGAGCGAGCGTTGCCCAGGCACAGCCTCCGGCTATCACCGAGAAGGCGATGAGCTTGAGAACGACGCTGCTCAGCACCCAGACCAGGCCCAGACCGCCGACGAACCCCGCACCGAGGATGAGCTGCTCGTCGGCCTCGAGCTTCCGACCGAGCAGGCCGCGCGGCCGCGGCCTCGGAAAGGTAAAGGTACGCGCCATTGGACAAACTTCCGATCGTCACGAACTCGGTCATCTCAGCTGATCGTCGTCAGGGCCCGGCGGTGGCTCCTCGACCGTCGGCTCGGGGAGCGGCCATGACGGCGGAGCAGCCGCCGGAGCATCGCCGGCGTTGTCGTGTACGGCGGTGTGGTCGAGTACAGGTGCGGACGGCGGCGGCATGTGTTCTGTGGAGAAGCCCGTCGGCCCGTCGGGGCCCGACTCAGGCGTCCCTGGCCCGCTGCCAACGGTTCCGCCGGCACCGGTCTCCGGGCGAGGCGCTGGCGTGTCTGGGGCAGCGTGGGCGTCATCGCCGGTGCCTGCCAAAGCGCCGTCCGCGGCACGGTCGGCCGCACTTTCGGCTTGGTCCTTGGCCATGTCGGCGCCCTGCTTGCCTGCCACGGCAGCCGCGCCGACCCCAGTGGATGCCGCTGCGCCCTCAGCTCCCGCGGCCTCCTCCCCGGTGCCGGTCTCTGGCTCACCACCACCGCCGTCACCGCCATTGGCTGCGCTTCCACGAGGGTCGTCGGCGGCGCCATCGTCTCCGCCTGCCCATCCGCCGCCGAACCGGCTTCTGAGCTCCCCGAAGGTGTCACCAACTTGACTTCCGAGGTTCTGCGCTCGGCCTTTGAAGTCGTCGCGGGCTTGATACATGTGCTGCAACTCGTCCCCGACAAGCGGGAGGAACTTCGCCAGGGAGAACGGCAAGAACAACGCCAGGAAGAGCAAAGCAAGTGCGGTAAAGACCGTTGCGAATGCCTGCACGACCGACACGTCCCCGTGGCCGCTGGTGGACAGCATGCCTGTGGCCAGAGCGATGGTGGTCAAGGTGACGTACTTGCTGGCGATGATGGCACCCATCACGCCGACCCACCGCTTGGTGTGGTTCCACAGGCTCCTGTCCACCAGCCCGCTGAACACCGAGGCGCCGAACACCAACCCGGCCAGGATCAGCGCATTGCGGACGATCAACTCCAGCCAGACCCCCGCTACCGCGGTGAGCATGCACATCGCCAGAAAGATGACGATGACAGCGCCCCCTGGGATCGCCATGAGCGCGGCCATCCCAGCAGTCACGGTGACCACCATGCTCGCCGCGTCCCCGGCGACCGGCGCGAACATCGCCTCGGCGGCCTCGTCGAAGAGCTCAGTGACGTAGGCAACGGCGGCGGGAGCCAGTGCCGAGACCACCACCGAGATCAGCAGGAAGCCGATCGACTCGCCCAACGCCTGCAACGGCGGAACTCCTTGCAGAGCGCGCTTGGCCGCCGCGATCAGCCAGAGGATCACCGTGAGCACCGCTGAAGCGGCGAACGCCATGCTGTAGGTGCGCAGAAACCCGGGGTTACCCCAGTCGATCCGGGTGGTCGACAGCAGGGCTTTGATCATCTGGGTGAACAGCGAGGTCACCGCGTTGTTGAAGAACTGGGCGATGTACCCCAGCGGATCAGTCGTGAAGTCGACGGCCTTGTTCGTGGCCTCGACCGTGTTACAGATCTTGTCCGCGAAGGGGATGTTCTTGCATGACCAGTCACTGAACTCGTTGGCGTGCGCCTGCCTCGCGGCGAAGAGCACCTGGAAGGTGGTCGTCAGCCCAGTCAGTACAAGCAGTCGCGTACGCAGGTGCTGCCTGTTCTCAGCCGATGTAGGGAGGCGCATCGAACTCCTGATCAGCTGTGCGGAACTCGTGGACCGAACTCGGATCACTGCCGGTGGATACCGGTGTCGGACCGTTGACCGATGTGACTGACGCGAGCTTCCAGTCCCCCCTCTCCCACTCGAGGGTGAGTGTGCAGGTGGTCCAGGACGCCGAGACGGGAAGCGGCGCCTCGTCGCTCGCGATGCCGATCAGCCCGGCCATCCAGACTTCGACAGTGGCGACCTGGCCGGTGTAGCTGACGGTCTTGGTGCCCATCGGTGCAGCCCGTGCCACGAGCCTGTCGGCGTTGGCGTCGCTGATGCCGAGCGAGGAGAGCACCTGCTTCATGCCGGTGTCGTCGTTGTCGGTCAGCCTGTCGCGGGCCTCCGATGTCGCCATCGCGGCGATGATCTTGTGCCGTGTAGGCGTGTCGGTGAAGTACTTCGCCGAGGACCGGGCGATCTGGTAGTTGACAGCGGCCTGAATCGCGCCGGCGGGCGAGTGGGGGTAGCCGACCGGAACACCATCGACCAACTTCAAGACGGAGGTCTGTGCGTTCCCTCCGGCGCCGCCAGTTTCGTTTCCCGGCACAGCACTTGACCGGCGACCATGGCTGGTACTCCCGTCAGGCCGATTCGAACTGTCGGCGCCCTGCGTGAGGTTGACCACGACAGCCAGGATGAGCAGGACGGCGAACAGCCCGCCGGCGATCACCGGGCCGCGCCACCACGGTTTATTACCCTGAGTTGCCTCGCTGTCATCTCCGCCGAGCGTCTTCGTACCACGGCGCTGGGGTGAAGCGTTGCGCGGCATTTCAGATTCCCATGCCGTAGACGATCGTGAAGATCGTGCCGAGCGAACCGACGACGAACGCGCCGACCAGGGAACCGCCGACCTCCTTTTTGCCCTTGGAGACCTGCGCCACGTCGTGCTGCCCCTCGCCCACCTTGATGTGGAAGGCGCCAAGAGCTGCCCGCCCCAGCAGGGCGAGCACGACCCCCGCCATGATCGCCTGAATCACCGTGCGTGCCGTGTTGCCCAGTGCGGCGAACGGCCCCCAGTCCGGCGCTATCCCGTTGACCAGATTCCCGATGCTGCCGTTGGCGGCCAGCATCACCACGTGCTCTACGACAGCCACCGTCACTCCTTCCGCGTCCTCGCATCGTGGAGCTGGACCCACTGCGGGCCGAAGCGGCCCCAAGGTACATAGGTCGGAGATTGACAACAAGTGTTTACGACTCTGACAAAGGCGAGGATGGGCTGCCATCGCCCATCCGGCAGCCGAGACTCATCGATGGCGCCCCGCTGAGTTCTGCGCGAGGTAGACACATGCCGGAGCAGCCGACCGACCTCGACCCTCAGGTGGAGGCTCGACGGGCCGCCAAACGCCCAGCTCAGCGCCTATGTGACGCGTGACTTCCCGACCGTCGACGAAGCAGCGGGTTGACCGCGGACAGTCGAGGGCGCGGTGATGGACAGCCTGCAGCGGAGTGAGACGTCGGCCCGCAAGGTCGAAAGCGACTGACCCATCAGCACTGCGACCACCTCCGCCCTGTTCTGTGGGGCGGCACCCGGCGTGCGGCGCATTCTCATAGCCGACAGGGGGCGTTGATGGTCTACTAGTCCATGTCATTCACACTTGTTTATGACCACGGAGGGTCGGGTGAAGGCCGTTCGCAACGTCACCGTCGCGGTGTTCGTGACGTTCATGCCCGTGTTGGCCCTGAGCACCTTCGTAGTGGCCGGGGCGACCGGCGATGCCAACGCCCAGACCTGCAACGGAGGTCTGGAGCCTGTCGGCGACGGGCAGAGCGGCACTGGTCCGGCCGGTGCCCCGGTGACATTCGACGGATCGACCCAGCCCTCCGAGTCTCAGGTCATCGTCCCGCTCCACCCACAGGGCCCGCAGACCCATGCGACGTGGAGCACGGCCCGGATACGAAACGCCGCCACCATCACCAACGTCGCTCGCACTCGAGGGCTCGCCCCGCGCGCCGCGGTCATAGCGGTGGCCACGGCCATGCAGGAATCCAGTCTTGACAACCTTGACCATGGTGATCGGGACAGCATCGGCCTCTTCCAGCAACGCCCGAGCCAGGGATGGGGAACGGTCGCCCAGCTGACTGACCCGGTCTACGCCTCGGGCAAGTTCTACGACGCCCTGGTCAAGGTCGCTGGCTGGCAGACCAAGCCCCTGACCAAGGTGGCGCAGGCAGTCCAGAGGAGCGGAACTCCTGACGCGTATGCCAAGTGGGAGCAGGACGCCGGTGCACTGGTTGCCAAGACATGGGGCACTCACGCCGTGACCTCGGTCTCCACCGGCTGCGAGAGCGACGGCAGCGACGACCCCGCCGCCCACTTCACGACGAAGAACCCCCGCTCCCCGGCTCAGGCGATCACCGCGGCCCGCCGTGCAGCCGGAAGCACCGGCTGGTACCGACGGTGCGACAACTTCGTCGCACAAGCCTACGGGTGGCTCAACAGCGGATCCGTCACCGCTAACGCGCACTGGAACCGCCTGGTCGACATGGGCCTCGCTCACCCCGGCGACAACGCCCCGCCGCCCGGCGCCTTGCTGTTCTACGACACCGGCGAGTCAGCTGGCCACGTCGCCCTGTACCTGGGCAACGACATGGTGGCAAGCAACGACATCGCGAGAGACGGGGCCATCGGCATCGTCCATCGAAAGGACCTCACCGAGGGAACCTGGCGCCTGCGCTACCGAGGCTGGGCCGAACCCGCCTTTCCCGGAGCCGGCGGCAGCAGCACGATCTGACACCTCCCAGGCCGGAAAGGAGTAGACGCCGTGAACGCCACCGACGCGATCGTCCAGGTCCGTATCACCCCCGACGGGGCCTGCTTCATCGATGACGAGTTCTTCGCCCCACCTCCGGGCACCTCGCTCAACGAGGCCGTCCTCTCCCACCTCCGACTTGAGGCCGCAGCTCTCGAAGCGCCCGTCCGCGCCAACATCCGCGACGAGCAGGCCCACTACATCATGGGCATCCAGGTCAACACCGACGGCACCAGCCAGCCCCTGCAGGACATCCCGGCCCGGGCACACGCCGCTTCGCCGGAGGCTTACCGTACGACCGCACCACCACCTCCGCCCGACCCCCCGTCAGCGATCGGCCTGCCCTGGGATGAGCCTCTTCCTGCCGACCGCCCGTACGAACCGCTGCCCGAACCGTTCAGGACACAGCTGCAGGCCGTCTGTGCCACCGCTCGGAACGGCCGCTTGGGTGAAGCAGCCGCAGACGCGGACCAGCTGATAGGGGAACTGACGTCCCAGTACGGCCCAACCCACCTCTACACGCTGGCTGCGGGGAGCGTCCGCGGCGACATTGCCTGGATCATGCGGGATGTGCGGTACGCGATGCAGATCTGGACCTACATCGCCAAGGCGTGGAACGTACTCCTCGGGCCGACGCACAAGACCACCGTTCGCGCCGTCAGCAACGCAGTCGGCTGCTGGCGGCGCCTGCCACGCCCGCAAGCCCTGGTGGAGGCGAGTGAGATCACTGTGCTCCTGCAAGAAGTCCCCATCCCACAGGCTGAAGCCAACCTCAGTGCACTCCGTCAACGCCTCAAGAACTGGCCGCTGCACCCTCAAGGGAGGTAACCGTGAACCCCATCCGTACTGGTCGCGCCATCCTCTTCTTCCTGCCGCACTTCCTGATCGCCACGGGCATTCTGGTGGCCGGCGAGAAGGCAACCACGCCCGGAGGTGTCACCGACGCTCTTTCGGCGCTCGCAGTCGCCGCCCTGGGCGCGATGTGGGCATACCTGCGCGCACACCGATAGACGGCTCTCGGCGAGACAGGGGATGACGGTTGTGGCCACTTTCCAGTTCGGATCACCCCCGCATCGGCGGGGAGCACGCGGACAGCGCGTACGCGAGATCATCCTGGCTCGGAACACCCCCGCGTCGGCGGGGAGCAACGCGGCGAGATGGCCAGCTGCGCGAACGCCGGCGGACACCCCCGCGTCGGCATGGGAGCACCCCGGTTCGGGGTCGCTGGCGCTGTCGTAGAGCGGAACACCCCCGCGTCGGCGGGGAGCACACGATGGCGCCGGCGTTGAGGGTGTAGGTCTGCGGAACACCCCCGCGTCGGCGGGGAGCACCCCAGCTGGTACATGCGCTCACGCGCATCCGGCGGAACACCCCCGCGTCGGCGGGGAGCACTGGCCGGAGCCGTAGAGGGTGGCGATGGTGCCCGGAACACCCCCGCGTCGGCGGGGAGCACATACCGCCGGCCTCGTCGACGACGATGAGCAGCGGAACACCCCCGCGTCGGCGGGGAGCACAGCGATAAGCGGGCGCAGCTCGGCCTCGACCTCGGAATACCCCCGCGTCGGCGGGGAGCACGTGTTGAACACCCCCGCGTCGGCGGGGAGCACACCCAGCGGAGGTGGTCAGGTGCGGCCGGTGGCGGAACACTTCCGCGTCGGCGGGGAGCACGGCTTCGGCGGCCTGCCCGGCCCAATCCAACAGGGAACACCCCCGCGTCGGCGGGGAGCACCTGCAGGAGTGTGCCGACGCGGACGGCGGGATCGGAACACCCCCGCGTCGGCGGGGAGCACCCGGTGAGCACGAAGTTCGCGTCCGTGCCGCCCGGAACACCCCCGCGCCGGCGGGGAGCACGGCAATGCGGGCCCACGGGGGCAGGCCCCCACCGGAACACCCCCGCGTCGGCGGGGAGCACCAGAGGTGATTCGGCTCCTGACCATCGAACAGCGGAACACCCCCGCGTCGGCGGGGAGCACATCGGCAAGGGCATGGACGAGGTCGGCGGGTGCGGAACACCCCCGCGTCGGCGGGGAGCACTTCCCCATGAGACGGGCGGCCAGGGCGGTGAGCGGAACACCCCCGCGTCGGCGGGGAGCACGTGTTGAACACCCCCGCGTCGGCGGGGAGCACATCTCCAGCGACAGGGAGCCTCCGTCCTGGAGCGGAACACCCCCGCGTCGGCGGGGAGCACGCCAGCAGTCCGGCGAACGCGGCGGTGATCTTCGGAACACCCCCGCGTCGGCGGGGAGCACTTGGCGTTCAGGACCAGGAGCTGCATGTTGTCCGGAACACCCCCGCGTCGGCGGGGAGCACTCCCACGCCGCCCGGTACGACACCCCCTGGCGCGGAACACCCCCGCGTCGGCGGGGAGCACGGCCCTCGGCGTTGGCCGCAGCACCATCCAGAAGGAACACCCCCGCGTCGGCGGGGAGCACTGGCCGCTCCTGTCGGAGGGCACCACCGACTACGGAACACCCCCGCGTCGGCGGGGAGCACCACGGCGGGACGTGCCCCTCCGGGGCCCGGTACGGAACACCCCCGCGTCGGCGGGGAGCACGAGAGCCAGTCAGGCCTGTGACCCTCCGGCGCCGGAACACCCCCGCGTCGGCGGGGAGCACGCCGCTTTGAAGCTGCCGCGGTAGTCGGCCATCGGAACACCCCCGCGTCGGCGGGGAGCACTGAGGTCGCGAAGTCGGCGATGATCCGGCGCGCGGAACACCCCCGCGTCGGCGGGGAGCACCAGAACCGGGTGTTCGCCGGGCTCGACGACATCGGAACACCCCCGCGTCGGCGGGGAGCACGTCCACATGTGAACTCATTCCGCATGATCATTCGGAACACCCCCGCGTCGGCGGGGAGCACGTCGGGTTGTTCCTTGAGGCGGGACTGCACGGCGGAACACCCCCGCGTCGGCGGGGAGCACGCCACCCGAGGGATGTCGCCCGGCTCGTCCAGCGGAACACCCCCGCGTCGGCGGGGAGCACTGCATGGTCGGCTCACCGCCGATGAACTGCACCGGAACACCCCCGCGTCGGCGGGGAGCACTTGCGCCAGGCGTAGTCCAGGCGCTCGCCGAGCGGAACACCCCCGCGTCGGCGGGGAGCACAGGGGGACGGACGCCGGGGTGCCATTCCAGGGCGGAACACCCCCGCATCGGCGGGGAGCACTCACAAGAGACCTTCCGTGACGCTCTGCTGTTCGGAACACCCCCGCGTCGGCGGGGAGCACGGCACCGTGACCTCCGAGACGGACATCATCAACGGAACACCCCCGCGTCGGCGGGGAGCACGAGTCGCGGCCAGGGGCGCGCCCGTCGATCAGCGGAACACCCCCGCGTCGGCGGGGAGCACGGCGGAACGGCTGATGGCTCAGCAGGTCTCAACGGAACACCCCCGCGTCGGCGGGGAGCACCGCGCCAGGCCCTGGGTGGAGTAGGCGCCGAGCGGAACACCCCCGCGTCGGCGGGGAGCACCAGATCGAGGCCGTGTTCTTCCCCCACACCATCGGAACACCCCCGCGTCGGCGGGGAGCACCCCGCCCTGCACGCCGCGCCAGGCTTCCACGACGGAACACCCCCGCGTCGGCGGGGAGCACGATGGTCTCGGTGGTGGCGGGCACGGTGGCGACGGAACACCCCCGCGTCGGCGGGGAGCACCGCCGCTTGGTCTCGTCCATGACCGTGCTGAGCGGAACACCCCCGCGTCGGCGGGGAGCACTGCGCTTTCCTGCTTGAGGTCATCCGCCGGGACGGAACACCCCCGCGTCGGCGGGGAGCACGTCCACATGTGAACTCATTCCGCATGATCATTCGGAACACCCCCGCGTCGGCGGGGAGCACGGCGGCGTCGGCCGCGTCGAGGACATCCTTTGGGGAACACCCCCGCGTCGGCGGGGAGCACGGAACCCTCCGCCGCGCAACTCGATGAGACTGCGGAACACCCCCGCGTCGGCGGGGAGCACCTGTCCTCATCGCTTGAGGAGTCGACGGCCTTCGGAACACCCCCGCGTCGGCGGGGAGCACCCGGGTACTCTTGGCCACGTCGGGCACCTCTACGGAACACCCCCGCGTCGGCGGGGAGCACATGTATTCGGGAGTGGCGGCGACCGGCGGCGGCGGAACACCCCCGCGTCGGCGGGGAGCACACTTCGTGACCTGCAGACTATCCCGCACTTTGCTCTCTCTTTACCGTTCCTGGCCGCTGCGGAGTTGCGGTCATCCGCATGAGGGTGAGTCCATCAAAGTCCATGGGAACACGGCGACGGGTGCCGGCTGTGTGGATGGCGTAGCCCTGCTCCGTTGGAGCGGGGTGTACGAGTACGGCGGCACCGTCGCCGACGATTTCCTTGACAGCGTCCCAGAGTTGGTCGCGTACGCGGGCGGAGACGGTGCCGACGAAGATGCCGGGGACGACTTCGGTGGTCCAGCGGCTGAGGGCTCCACGGAGGTGGTCGGGGACTGCAGTGGTGGCAATCACGAGCATGGAGGGCACGTCAGTCTCCGTCCGGTGCGTAGTTCACCCCGGCGGGAAGGGGCCCCGTCTTCGGATCCCAGAGGTGGACCATGCGGACGTCGTGGCCCTCTGCGAGGTCATCATCGCTGCTGGCGCCGGGGCTGAGGAGGGTCTGGATGTCACGAATGATGCGGGGCAGCAGCCTGACGAGGCGGAGGTCTTCACGGAATTTCCGGCGGGCTTCTTGTTCGGGATTGGTCGCTTGGTGGAGGGAGAAGGCGACAGGGAGAGTGGACTCGCCTTTGTAGAGATCGGCGATGTCGTAGACGAAGGCATGCTGCGTGCCGGTGTGGACGAAGCCGAGGGCGGGTGAGCAGCCCAGGGCCAGCACGGCGGCATGAACGATGCCGTACAGGCAGGTGTTGGCGGCTGACAGCGCCAGGTTGACCGGGTCTTGTTGGTGCCACTGGTCGGGGTGGTAGTTGCGGCGGAAGCGTCCGATGCCGTGTTTGTTGGCGAGGAGTTTGTAGAGGGCCTTCATGCGTTGGCCTTCCATGCCGCGTAGTTGGGCAAGGGTGGTGCCGTCGGGAACGGTGTCCTCGCCGAAGCGCATCTCGTACATGCGCACCGCGACGTCCAGCCGTCGTTGTGGGTCGGACCAGGCGGTCACCTGACGTTCGAGCCAGTGGGTGGTCAGAGAGTCAGGCAGGATGCCGGCGTAGGTGCGGACGCCTCCCGCTCCGGTGCACACCACGCTGGTGCCGTGGCGGGCGAGAGTGGTCAGGGCGCGGGTGGTGATGGACACGCCGGGGCCGAGGAGCAGGCAGGTGAGGGCGGCGGTGGGGATGTAGACCGTGTCAGTGCGGTCCTCGTTGACCTGGATCTGGGCGCAGACGCCAGTGTCGTCTTGAACAACACGGACCATGTCGAGGTAGAGGAAGGACAGAGAGTCCGCGATGCGCGGGAGCATGGCGAGGGTGGGGGCGGCGAGACGTCGGCGGGCCTCGCCGCCCCTGTGGAGGGTGCTCACGCCGTGCCGGCCGGGGCAAGGCTGAGCAGGCCGGCGCCGTAGGACTTGGCCCGTCCGATGCCGGTCAGTACGGCGTCGGTGAGGGCATCGGGGTCGGTGATGGTGGCGGTGCCGTCGTAGCGCACCAGGTGGTGCCGCATGGGAGGCGCTCCGTTGCGGCGTGGTTGTGCGGCGGTGACCGGGGTGGGGAGCAGGGTGCGCAGTTCGAGTCCGGCCTCGGTGGCGCGGCGGGTCCACCATTGGTCGGCGTCGGGACCGGTCAGTGGGGTGCGTTTGCCACGCTGGCCCTTTTGTTCCAGGGGAAGTCGTTCGGTTTTGACCGGGTTGACGACGATGCGGTAGCGGACGGCGCGACCCTTCTTCAGAGCGGCGAACATCGGGGCAAGGTCCTTCACCTCGGTGTGGCCATAACCGTCGGGCAGGCGTGCGGGGTCGAGGGTGGCGGCCTGCACAAGGATGGTGCTGGCGGTCTCGGTCTCGTCGAGGCGGTACAGAAGTCCCGCCGCTTGGCGGGGGGACTCGCCGAGGCGGTCGGGGACCAGCCGCATGAGGGTGCGGTGCATGTCGGTGGCGTCCCGCAGGTCGCACTGGACGGCGCGGCTGTGGGGGTTGAGGCGGATGCGGGCGAGCGCCGCGCGGGGGCTCATGCAGCGACCTCCTTCGTGGCGTAGTCGATCAGTTGCTGGTGCAGGGTGTGAGAGCTGACGGCTAGCTGGGCGGGGACTTGTTCCACCGTGCGGTACAGACGGCGCCGCTCATGGCTGCGGCTGTGCGGTGCGAAGCTGCGCGGCATGTCGTTGATGGTGAGGGTGTCGGTGCCGTCCGGACGGGGGGCCGGTGGCCGCTCCCAGAGGAAGGTGACCGGGACGGTGCCGTCTTGCGGCTCGGCGCGGGCGGGGTCTGGAGCCAGCGGCACGTGGTGCAGCAGTTCTCCTGCCAGGTCGGTGGCGTTGGTACGCAGCAGGAGTGGCTCGTCCGGAACGCAGGAGCGGCGGCCCAGGTAGGGCGACCAGTGCGGGTGGCGGAGGGCCTCGGCGATGCGGGTGATGGTGTCGTGAGGGCCGGTGACGGCGAGAACGAAGACGGCGTCGGCCAGGTAGTGGCGGCGGGTGATCACCGCGGCGCCCTTGTTCTTGCCGCCGCTGGTGGCAGCCGTCTTGTCCTTGGGCTGGCCTCCGCCGACGGTGTGGTAGTCGACGAGCCGGAGGCCGGGCCGGTCGACGCGGACGGTGAACTCCAGGGCTGTATAGCGGCCAAGGGCCGCTGTGTCGTGGCGGGGGATGCCTTCGGCAGCGGCGAACATGCCGACGATGGCCGAGCGCGTGGGGAAGGGGGCTGTGTCCCGCTCGGGGGTGAACGCCGAGCGTTCACCCCAGGACTGCAGGGGGCCGGCGAGCCGCAGCACGAGCCCGCTCATGCCTGCTCCCCGGCGGCAGGCAGGGCCGCTTCCAAGGCGGCGTCGATCACGTCGTAGAAGGAGTCGTACGCCGCTCCGAGCGGGGTCAGGTCCGTGGTGTCGTCGGTGATGGCGGCGTGGCCGTGGAAGGGCCGGTGGCGGTTGCCGGTGAGGCGGTTGAGCTGGTGGGCGTAGGCGGCCAGGGCCGCGCGGGAGGCGGTGGCGAAGCCGCCATCGCTGTCCTTGACCGGTGTTTCGAAGGCGGCGGCCAGGGAGAGGGGGCGCTGGGTGCGAACGGCTAGGTAGGCGAGGTCGGGGACGGTGTGGGGGGCGGTGCTGTTCTTCTTCGCCTGGGGCAGGGAGAGCAGGAAGTGTTCGGCGAAGGAGCCCAGCACGGTGCGGGCGGCCTTTTCGTCGCCGTCGAGGTTGGTGAGCAGGTCGGTGATGTTGACGGTGGCGTAGCGGTAGAACACTCCGGCGCTGAACTCGCTGGTGTTCAGGTGGCCGCTGCCGGTGTCGGCTTCGCCGAGCCAGTCGTCGACGGCGGTGAAGTAGTCGCGCTGGGGTTCGGCGGCGTGCGTGGTGAAGGCGTGGGCGACCTGTGCGGCGCCGTCGACGTTGGCGCCGGGCAGTTCGGCGAGCATCCGACCAAGGAGGCTGATTGAGGCGGTGCGCCGCTTGAGGATCTCCTCGATGCGGTCGGCCGGCAGGATTTGGCCGGGCTTCTTCTTGCTCAGGCTGTGCTCCAGAGCCTCGCGGTATTCGGCGCAGACCGCGACGAGCTCGTCCAGGCCGCTTTCCGGCAGGAAGAGCAGCACCGAGGTGTGGCCTTCTTTCTCTGTGCCGATGCCCTTCTTGCCGGCGCTCGCGGCCACTTGGGCTCCGGCGAAGGCGGCCAGGTCGGTGGGCCAGCCGGCACGCTCGAGCGTCTGGCGGACCTTGACCGGGACCAGGCGGGTGCGAGCTGCCTTCTCGCCCAGGTCCTGTTCGACGCCGTGACGGATGACGCGCTTCCAGGATTGGCTCGCGACGCGGATGCGCGGGGCGTTGCCGTAGCGGACGGTCTTGGGCGAGCCGAGGTCGTCGCGGTTCAGATTGGCCGCCGGAATCGACTGAGTGGCGCTCAGGTCCAGGAACAGGGCCATCAGATGTTCTCCTCGTGCAGGTCCGGGGTGTCGGTGACGGGGGCGTCGGCGTCCGTGTCGGCGGTGTCGCTGCCCTCGGGGTTGACGGTGCGGAAGTAGCTCTCCAGCCAGCGGGTGGCGATGCGGTCGCGGTCGCGGTCCCACCAGGTGAGGTCCTCCAGCAGCACCGCCCAGTCGATGGCGATGCCGCCGGTCAGCAGGTGCCGGGTCAGCGCGGGCAGCCGCGTGTGGAGGGCGTCGCTGCTTTGCCGGGCGAAGAGGTGCAGGTCGCCCTCGGCCGAATCGGGCTTGATGAGGAGGGCGTTGACCGCGGCAGCCAGACTGGCACCGAGATTCGGCCGCGCGTACCACTGGGGCGGGGCCTCGGCAGAGTTCGTGCGTTCCGCGTCGGCGGTGCGGGCCGAGCGCGGGCGGGCGGCGATCAGGGCGGCCACCGCGTAGTGGGCGCGCCGTGCGTCACGGTGCTGGTGCTCAGGCAGTCGGCGTACGAGGTGGCGGTGCAGGTAGTTGCAGCGTTCCACGGGCTGGCCGAGGCCAGTGCGCAGGTCGGACTGGGCCCGCTTGTTCTCGCACAGCGACAGCACATACGCGACGAACGAGTCGGACGCTCGCGATGGGGCATCGACCGGCGGCGCGGACGCCGATGTGACGGGGCTAGCGGTCATGGGCATTCCTTGAAGGCTCGGTGTGGTCAGGCAGCTGTCCGCAGCAGCGCGCGTACGGCTGCTCGGGCGCGGTTGCGAGCACGGGCGACCCGGATGTCGGCCCGGTTGGCCGCTCCTATGGCGTCGTCCAGGGCCGCCAGCGCGGCATTCACCAGCGGCGGCAGGGGCGCGGTGTCACACCGCTCGGGCCTGGCCAGCTGCCAGAACTCCCGCTCTGCCGCGGGCCAGTAGCGGCGGAGAGCTGCCTGGGCCCACGGTCCGGGCTTGCGCCTGTCGAGCTTGGGGCTAGCAGCGGCGCTGGTGTCGGTGGCGAGTCTCCACGCCAGGCGGGCGGCGTACTCCAGGCGGGCGCCGACGTCCTCGGCGGCCTGGTGGCAGCGGGCCAGATGGCGGGCCATCTGCGGATCGGCCTCTTCCTGCCACTGGAGGATGGGCGGGGTGGTGGCCTCGAACCAGGTGGTGTCCGTCTGCTTGCCGTCCTGGTGGAATCCGTACGCTCGCACGGACAGGTGGCGGCGCAGCCGCGGCGGAAGGCTGCTGAGGCTGTGCGGTCGCAGGGCGCCGTGGCCGGCCTCCATCAACAGCAGGGCGTCCACGTCCCGCCACAGTGCCCGCGCCCCGTCCGCCTCCCGGACACGCAGCTGGCCCTCCTTTCCGCGGTCGAGGATGACGTACGGATCACGCGCGTCCGGCTTGGGCTCGTGAGTGGACCAGGTGATGTAGGCGTCGACGACCTTGGCGCGGTCCGCGGACGGCACCAGCAGCACGGCGTGCCGGAATCTCCCTGTCAGCAGTCGTCCCGGCCAGGTCAGCTCTGCGCATGGGGCGAGGGGGTCCGGCAGATCGCCCGCCTCCCAGGGACATGCATCCGGCACGTCCGTGTCCGTGCCGGCGTCCGGTACCGGGACGGCCAGCACGAGGCTCGTGAACAGATCCGGCCCCCACGCATGGTAAGAGACCGCCTTGCGCAGCGGGCCCGCATCCCCGCTGCCGGTGCGGACGTCGGTGATACGGCGGGGAGTGCACTGTCCGGCAGGCCCGTAGTAAAGCTGGGCAATCAGGTGCCAGGCGGCCTCGGCCGCCGGCACCGCCACCGGCTCGCCGTCGGTGAAGTGACCGAACAGCACGGCCCCGTTCTCACCGGTGGGCCGCCCGAAGACCAGCTTGTTCACCCCGGACGACTTCGGGCTGCCCTGCGCGTTCACGCACTCAGTGGCCAGACGCGGGTCCTGCAGGAAGGGCCGCACTGGGTCGAACAGGTCAAAGCGGCCCGCAGGCACCTCTTCGTCGAAGTACGCGTCCACGGCCGTCGTGTCGAACCGGCCGGCGGCAAGGATCCGCTCACGTACCTCCAGCCAGGTGGCGACCTCCTCCGCGGTGTCCTCGTCGTCCAAGCGCACACCGTCACCGTCGCGGGCGATGCGTGCGGTCATCGCTGCGAGGATGCGCAGCAGCCCGGACGCAGCCGGCGGTACCGGTAGCTCGAGGTCCGTGATCTCGTGGGCATGATGGAACAGCTCACGTAATCCGCACCGGCTGGATGTGCCGTCCGCCCACCGGACCGGGATCCAGGGCTCGTCGCGCAGGTCGAACCCGTCGGCCATGCTCCCTCCCCTCTGTGTCTGCCTCGCTGCACGCGGGCACGCGAAGACCCCGTGCTTCCCCCTCGTGGTGACGAGCGAAGCCGTGGACACAGTGAAGCAGGCGGCACTGACAACGGCTCTCCGTCGCCATTAAGTCGAACTCCCTTGCGAATAAGGCGACTTGAAGCCATCCCCTTGTGCCGCCCATACCCAGTGGACACCGCAGCTTCCGGCGGGCTCAGGGCATCACTTCCGCACCAGGCCCAAGTCCGGGTCCAGGTGCAAGGTCCTGCCCCCCACCGGCACCGGCAGAACGTGTCCGTCGGCGCACGACTGCCGAAGCATTACGAGGTCACCGAGCAGCGGATGCTCCGCCCATCCGTCCGGCACCTGGTGGGCTTCCGAGTCCCCCTGGAACCAGTACGCATTGACCGGGATGGTGCGGGCCATCACGGCCCGCACGTCCGCGGGCGTCAGGTCTCCGTCCAGGCCGGGCAGCGGCCGAGTGCCCTCGCCATCCAAGGTGACGGTGCCGTCGGCGCGCACGTAGACGCACAGCAGACGGACGGCGTCGGCGCCGAGCCGGGTCGCCGCCTCCCACTCCTCCTCCGCACCGCGCAGATGGTGCAGGCTGTGCAGGCCGGGCACGCTACGCGCCCGGGGGATGACGAGCACGTCCCCCACACTCCGATCCGCCAGCTCCTTGCCCCGATAGGCGGTATAAGCGGCTGATTTCGCCGGATCGTCCCAGGAGAATCGATCCCCGCGCTCTCCATGCACGTCCTCAACAAGCTCCTGCACGTCCTCCGGGATCTTGACGGGCTTCTCCCCCAGCCGCGCCAGAACCTCAGAGGTGGCATGGAGAAGGAACTCGGGATACACCTCCCCCCACTGACCCGGCACGCCCCGGCCGCCAGCCAGCGGGTCCAGCACCACCAGCGTTGGACGCTTCGCCCAGGCCGGCCGGCCCCGGCCCTCCGGACGCCCGTGCTGCTCCCACCAGCTCTCGTGCCGCCAACAGCGGCCCGCCCGCTGCAGCAGCAGCGCAAGCGGGGCCAGATCACTGATGACCACGTCCGCATCCAGGTCGAGCGACTGCTCCACCACCTGGGTCGCCACCACGATCCGCCGTTCCGGACGGGGTCCGGAACGGCCCAGCCCGGAGGTGACCGTCTGGGTGCGCCGCTCCCGCTCCTCGCCCGGGAAGCGGGCGTGCAGCAACTGCACGTCCCCCTCACCCGTGGTCCGCCCTCGACCCGCCATGTGCGTGCGCAGGCTCAGGTAGGTCTGCTGGGCCTCGGCGACGGTATTGCACACCACCAGACCGCAGCCACCCTCACCCTCGAGCACCGGCTCCAGCAGCCGCTGGATCACCGCAAGGCGATTCCGCCCACCCCCACCCGCACTGTGCACGACCTGCTCCACCTGCACCGACAGTCGCATCCTCCGCGATGCGGCCTGCTCGGTCTGCCGCTCCCGGGAGATCTGCGTACACTCCCCGTCTGCTGCATCCACATACAGCCAGCCCGGATACGGCGCCATGAACGTGCGGCCCCGCAACTCCGACTTCTTCAGCCCCGCCCCCTTCAGGTACTCCTTGATCAACCGGTCGCTCACCGAGGCCGGCAGCGTCGCCGACAGCAACACCACCGGCACCCCGTACCAGCCCAGCCAGTTCAGCAACCGGCCCAACAGCACTTGCATGTACGGGTCATAGGCATGGGCCTCGTCCAGGATGAACGTCTTGCCGGACAACGCCAGCAGCCGCAGCGCGTTGTGCCGCACCGGCAAAACCGCCATCAGCGCCTGGTCCACGGTGCCCACCGCGAACTGCGCCAACAGCGGCCGTTTCGCACCGCGCAGCCACCGCCGAGGCCGCATGTCCGCCTCCCGCCGCACCGGACCGTCAGCGCTGCCTTCCTCCCCCTCACACGTCAGCACCCGCAGGCAGCTGCCCAGCTCGTCCTCCGCATAGGCGCTGTTGAGCCAGGCCATGCTGTGCGTCAGTGTCAGCCCGGCCCCCTTCCCCGCCTGCCGGGCCACCACGCCAGCCACTCGCCCATACATCTGGTCACTGGTCGCCATGGTCGGCAGCAAGAACGCGAACCCCCGGGTGCCGAACCGCTCCGACAGCACCCGCTCCGCCTCCAGAGCAGTCTCGGTCTTACCGTCCCCGGGAGCTGCGGTCACCAGCAGAATTCCACCTTTCCGCCCGCCATCCGCTGTCCGGCTACCCGCATCAACAGCAGCCGCGAGTTCCTCGGCCACCGACTGCTGCAGTGGATTCGGCTTCCCCGTGATGCCGTACGCCTCCGCGAAGTCCTTCCGCTCCACCTCCACCGGCAGCAGTCCCGCCTCACTCACCAGGCGTTCGGCATCCGTGCACGACCGCTCAAAATGCTCGGCCAGGGAAGTGCCCAGCTCCCGCTGCCGACGGCACAGGTACTGCTCTTGACTGACCAGCCAGTCGGCCAGGATCACCACACCGGTCACCAACACCGCCGCCGGCGCCTCTACCCGCTCCGGGGGCACCGGTGTGCCCAGAACCTCGAATACGACGCCAGCGTGCGCCTCCCGCTGCCTCGCCCAAGCCGGACCGCCCAGCAGATCCAAGTTCGCCGAATCCAGATCCACCGCCTCATGGAAGCGACCATGATGCCCACCGATGATCTCCGCCACCCGGCGCACCGCAGCGTTGACGGAGCCGTCCCCATCGCGGAACCCCAAGGCCATCAGAACTCCAGCGGCCGCACGCATCCCGGCCACCTCGTGCGGCATTCGCTCCACGCCGATCCGCCCGCGATCCTTGCGAAGAGCATCACTCAACAGCTCACGGGCACGCGCGTCACACAACTGGAAGCCCGACAGCTTCCCCACGTCATGCAGCCCAGCACAGAGCGCGGTCACCGCCCGCGCCCGAGCCAGATCACCTGCCATCCCCAGCCCGGCTGCGATACACAGCCGCTGGCTCTCCGAGAGATACCGGTCCCACAGGAACAGCGCCGCGGCCGCCGCATCGAGCAGATGACGCACCAGCGGATACGGCGGGAGCTCCGGGTCCAGCCCACGCGCCTTCCCCCAAGCGGACTCATCCACAGACAGCCTGCGCATCAATTCGGGCCTCCTGTTGCAACGTAGGCATGTCCGCCGACCCAACCACGTACCACTGACAGGCCCGTGTCACTTCGCTCCGATACAGTCCCGGTGTGGAGCTTCAGTGGAAGACGCATGCGCCCACCACTTCGGTAAAGGATTGGTAAATCGACCGTTTAACGCCAGGTCACGAAGTGTCCTCCCCGCCGACGCGGGGGTGGTCCAGCAGCGGGCGAACCCGGGGCGGGCGGTGCCGCCGTCCTCCCCGCCGACGCGGGGGTGGTCCGACCGGCCAGCAGCCGGGAAAAGCCCCGAACAGGTCCTCCCCGCCGACGCGGGGGTGGTCCGGTGCCGCGGGTGGAGTCCGTCTGCGAGTCGGCGTCCTCCCCGCCGACGCGGGGGTGGTCCGTCGGCGGAAGTGCTCGCGGTCGGGGCAGTCATGTCCTCCCCGCCGACGCGGGGGTGGTCCGTTGAAGGTCACGACGAGGGACAGGCCGGCCGAGTCCTCCCCGCCGACGCGGGGGTGGTCCGAGTGCACTGTTGGCACAGGGAGGGTTCATGCTGTCCTCCCCGCCGACGCGGGGGTGGTCCGCTCGTCATCGCCGGGTACAACGGCGCGGTCACGTCCTCCCCGCCGACGCGGGGGTGGTCCGCTTGCGCGCGAAAATTAGCAGGTCAGTCCGTAGTCCTCCCCGCCGACGCGGGGGTGGTCCGTGGTATCTCCGGTGGACGGATGGTCCCACGATGTCCTCCCCGCCGACGCGGGGGTGGTCCGTGGTATCTCCGGTGGACGGATGGTCCCACGGTGTCCTCCCCGCCGACGCGGGGGTGGTCCGCCTCCGGCGGCCATGCTCGACGGCGCCCTGGAGTCCTCCCCGCCGACGCGGGGGTGGTCCGATCTACATCGTGGTCCCCGCGGCCCTGGCGGCGTCCTCCCCGCCGACGCGGGGGTGGTCCGCCACGGTGGCCGCGTTGGACGCGGTGGTGGCGGTCCTCCCCGCCGACGCGGGGGTGGTCCGTTCCCAGGCACGCTTTCGTGCCGCGCTGGTGGGTCCTCCCCGCCGACGCGGGGGTGGTCCGTCCAAGCGGGCCACCGTGCACAGCAGCATCTGGTCCTCCCCGCCGACGCGGGAGTGGTCCGGCCCGCAACGAAATCATCGTGGAGGCCGTCGAGTCCTCCCCGCCGACGCGGGGGTGGTCCGGCCTTCGGCTCGTCCTCGGCCACCTTCGACACGTCCTCCCCGCCGACGCGGGGGTGGTCCGGCCTTCGGCTCGTCCTCGGCCACCTTCGACACGTCCTCCCCGCCGACGCGGGGGTGGTCCGCCCGGCCAGGCTCCCCCCACGCGGGCTAGGAGTGTCCTCCCCGCCGACGCGGGGGTGGTCCGACCAACCATCACGCCCTGCATGAGGACGTGCGGTCCTCCCCGCCGACGCGGGGGTGGTCCGCTCAAGGTGTCCGTGCGCACCGTGAAGTACCAGTCCTCCCCGCCGACGCGGGGGTGTCCGCCGTCACCCGGCTCCTGCCGCAGCCAGCCGGTGTCCTCCCCGCCGACGCGGGGGTGGTCCGACCGAGCGGACGCTGAAGCGAAACATCATCGAGTCCTCCCCGCCGACGCGGGGGTGGTCCGGTGCCGTGCGCCATGTGTCGCCGAGCCTCCTAGTCCTCCCCGCCGACGCGGGGGTGGTCCGCGCACCTGGTGGGCGGTGGGGTCGTCGTACTTGTCCTCCCCGCCGACGCGGGGGTGGTCCGTCCGCCCCGGGATTCACGGTCGCCCCGACCACGTCCTCCCCGCCGACGCGGGGGTGGTCCGGACGCATCCGGCATCCGCGTGTTCGGCGCCTCGTCCTCCCCGCCGACGCGGGGGTGGTCCGGGCACGCCGGGCGGGCAGTAGGCGCCCTTGTAGTCCTCCCCGCCGACGCGGGGGTGGTCCGTGCCGGCCGTGCTCCCAACCTTCGGGCAGTGGGTCCTCCCCGCCGACGCGGGGGTGGTCCGTCCTTGTACGGCTGGTCACTGACCCCGCCGCCGTCCTCCCCGCCGACGCGGGGGTGGTCCGAAGCGCGAGCAGGTGCCGCTCCGGTGGCGGCCGTCCTCCCCGCCGACGTGGGGGTGGTCCGGCGCAGGGCCGCTGGATCGCCCGCGGTCTGATGTCCTCCCCGCCGACGCGGGGGTGGTCCGCCCCAGGCCCGCTCGAACCGCTTGCGGTACTGGTCCTCCGGTGGTCCGCCATCGCCAACCGCAAGGACGAGGTGACCGGCGTCCTCCCCGCCGACGCGGGGGTGGTCCGAGCTGCTGCGTGTACCGCTCGATCGCTTTCTGGTCGTCCCCGCCGACGCGGGGGTGGTCCGGTGAAGTACTTCAGCCGCTCGCCGACCACGTGGTCGTCCCCGCCGACGTGGGAGTGGTCCGAACCTGCGCAACGTCACGGCGATCCCCGGGGCGTCATCTCCGCCGATGCGAGGGTCCGCTCCGTACACCTCAGCACCTCCGGGCGCTGATGACATCCCCGCCGCGTGGCGGTCCGGCGCGCACCCCTTGGCGTACCGCTCCCGATCGTCGTCTCCGCCGACATGGGGGTTGGTAGCCCGACGGTCCACCGGTACGAGACGGCTCGGGGCGCCCCCTAACTCACGGATCTTCTGCTCATCGCCGACGCCGTCAACAGGCTGCTGGCCGACCCCGTCAGCTGAGCGGCAACCCCCGACGGGGGCAGGGGTGGCCGCCGCTTCGTCCCGCCGCCGGCGCCATCTGCGTGCACCGGCAGCGGGGGCCTGACTCACAGTAGAGTGCCCACCGCGATCGTGTCGTTGCTCGCCAGCCGCAGGAGAGCCCGCTGCATGATGACCAGACGGCGCTCGTCGAGAACCTCTACGGCTGACAGAGGGACATGCCCCATGCCGACCATGGACATCACCAGCCCGAGGAACGCGCGCTGGGCCTCGTCCAGGCCGACCGTGTACAGATGGCCCGCCAGGCCCTCCCAGTTGCAGGCCTTGCCGCGGCTGGTGTCGACGATCAGCGCACGGCGTACCGCGGGGTTCGACAGGATCGTCTTCTCTTCAACGAGGGCCTGGGCGGCTGCCTTGTAGCGGTTGGCCCTTGCCGTACGCAGCAGTTGCTCGCCCAGCTTCTTCAAGTCGGGGTCAACGTGTGCAGCCTCGGTGTCGGTCACCGTCATGCTCACACCTCCATGGGGCGTCGGTACCAGCCGGGGCTGGCTTCGTTCATCTCTAGGAACAGCGTTTGTCGATGGGTTGCGGAGGCAGTTGGTGATCAACCGGCTCGGGAATGTCGACGAGAGATGACGGCACGTGTGCCGCTCAGGTGAAGGCTGGTCGGTCTCATGAACCTGGCGATCGGTAGGTTGTGCCGTCGAACGTTGAGTCGCCGTTCAAAGGGGTGGGGCCGGGATGGAAGACCCAGAGATCACGATCAAGCTCACCCGCGACGAAGCGACGATCCTGTCCGACTGGCTGGAGCGGCTGCAGATGACCGACCTCAGCAACACGGTCGACGATCCAGCCGCATGGGCCCCGATCCATAGAATCGCTGGCCAGCTCGACAAGATGCTCCCCGTTCTGTTCTTCCCCGACTACGACGAGCGGCTCGAGGAAGCCCGACGCCGCCTGCGTCCCGTCGATGACGACAGCGCTGAAGACTGAGCCGATCGAATCCCGCGACTGGGCAGCACTGCCCGCGAATGCGGGCCGGCCCGCCGCCCATCAGGGCGGCAGGCCGTCGAGACAGGCAGTGGCAGTCGTCAGCCGGCCTTGGCCGGCTCCTCAGCTCGGGCCCGGGTGCTGGCGAGGCGGTAAGAGTCGGTGCCGGTCTCGATGATGGTGCCGTTGAACGTCAGCCGGTCGACGATGGCCGCGCAGAGGCGGGGGTCGGTGAAGGTCTTGGTCCAGCCGCCGAACGACTCGTTGGAGGCGATCGCGACGCTGTTCTTCTCCTCACGCTCGGTCAGGACCTGGAAGAGAAGTTCGGCGCCGTGCCGGTCGAGTTCCATGTAGCCGAGTTCGTCGATGCAGAGGAGATCGACGCGGCCGTAGCGGGCGATCGTCTTGTTCAGCTGCTTCTCGTCGGCCGCCTCGACCAGCTCGTTCACGAGCTTGGTGGCGAGGGTGTAGCGGACGCGGTAGCCCTTCATCGCGGCCTCGGTGCCCAGGGCGATCAGCATGTGGGACTTGCCCGTGCCGGAGTCGCCGATCAGGCAGAGCGGCTGACTCTTCTTGATCCATTCGCAGCTGGCGAGAGTGTGGATGGTGGCCGGGTCGATGTTGGGGTTGGCGTCGAAGTCGAAGCTCCGTAGGGACTTCTCCCGGGGGAAGCCGGCCGCCTTAATCCGCCTCTCCGACCTGCGGCGGGCCCGGTCGTCGCACTCGGCCATCAGCAGCTCGGCGAGGAAACCGCGGTAGGTCATCTGGTCCTTCATCGCCCGGTCGGCGATGTCGGAGAACTCGTTGCGGATCGACGGCAGCCGCAGCAAGCGGCAGGCAGAGTCGATCGCGGCGTCGGCGGCCTGCTCGGTCAAGCCTCGCTGGCGGGGCATGGTCACTGCGCTTCTCCCTCACTGTGGCCGCTGCCGCTGGTGCGGCGGCGTCGGAGCAACTGGTCGTAGTGAGACACCGAGGGCAGCGGCCTGGTGTCCGGCGGAAGATGCGCCAGCCGCCACTCGTGCAGGGACGTCACCGTCGCCGACGGCTGGCCGAGGGCCCGGGCGTCTGGAGCGGGCTCGGTCTCGGCCTGGGCGGCCTTGCGGGCCTCCAGTGCGACCGCATCCGCGGTCATGGCCCCGGCCCGCAGGGCTGCGGCCAGGCCGGCGACGACATGCTCGTGCGTCATGTGGCGTCCAAGAAGCAGTACCTCGATCAGCGCGCGGGTGCCGTCCCGCTCGCCGTGGATCTTCATGGCCTGGGTCCACCAGGCGTCGTGGACCGGGGTGAACTTGCCCGCCGAGCGGGCCTGTTCGAGAGCGGTCGAGCCGGGGAAGGCGCCCGGTTTGCGGACCAGGACCTCCAGGTAGTGGTCCAGTTCGAGACGGACGGCGCCTTTGGCGATCAGCCGCTCGTGCCGGGCCACTTCCACATTGTGGTCGTAAACCACCAGGTGAGAGGCATGAAGGATGACCCGCACTCGCTTGCCGATCAGCCGGATGGGGACCGAGTAGCGGTTCGTGCGGACCGGGATCTGCCCGTAGCGATCGACCCGAGGGGTGAACAGCCTCCCGGTCTCGAACGGCTCCTCCGGCAGCGGCATCAGCAGCGGCCGTTCGAGCGCGAAGTCCTCGGCGATGGTCCGGGACCTGGAGCCGATCCGGCGGGCGTCGTCCTGCCGGTCCCACTGCTCGACCATCTCGTTCAGCTCGGCGAGCGAGGAGACCTCGGGGACCGGAACGAAGTGGTTGCGGCGGAAGTAGCCGATCTGCCCCTCGACGCCGCCCTTCTCGTGGGCGCCCTCGATGCCTGGGCGGCAGTAGAGGCTCTCGATGCCGTAGTGCGACTTGAATGCGATCCACCGGTCCGCCTCCACCCTCGCCCGGCTCAGCCCGAGCACTCGGGCGACGGCCGCCTTGAGGTTGTCGTAGCGGACCTTGGTTCGCGGAACTCCGCCCAGCGTCCGCAGTGCGTGGACGTGGCCTTCGAAGAACGCCTCCTGCCCGCAGGACGCGAACACGCGGTGGACAGCCTTGCCGGAATACGACAGGCGGAAGGAGAACAGATAACAGGTCACCAGCTCGCCGGCCAGGCGGATCGTCACGTCGCCGAAGTCGACCTCCGCCTCGTGACCGGGCTGGTGGGTCTGAGGGACGAACGCCTCCAGCGGCGCCTTGCCGGACTCGACCAGGATCTCGGGCTTCCGGGCCGCGACGTAGTAGCGCACCATCCCGTAGGAGACGTCGGCGCCGTGTTCCTCGACCAGCCGGTGGAAGATCCGGGTGACCGTGTGGCGCTGCTTGCGCGGCGCATCCAGGTCCGCCCGCAGGATCTCGTCGATCACCGACTTGTAGCGGTCCACTCCGGTCGCCCGCGGCGGCAGCTTCTTACGCGGCTCCGGCCAGGATGAATCCAACGCCTTTCGCACCGTCCGCCACGTCACACCGTGCTTGCGCTCAAGCTCCCGCATCGACATGCCGCCACGGTGGTCACGCCGGATCGCCGCGTACAGCTCGACCTTCGACATCCGCGGCATGACCAGCACCTTTCACCAGGAGCATCCCGATGCTGCCCTGGCAAGAACCCCAGTGCCTCCCAAACTCGTCGACATCACCCATCCGTGGAACAGGGCGCCTCCCAAACCCATCGACAAGCGACGTCGCTACTGCTCGATAAAGCCACGGGGCCGTACGCGGCGGCCAGTACAGCTGGGTCGGTGAGGTGGCCGGAGCCGTCGGGGCGCCAGAGCCAGAAGTGGCCGTCTACTTGCCGGCCCGTTGGCGGGCAGAGCAGCGTCCAGCCGCTCGGCTTCACTGTCATCCAGCGCACGCCGGACAGCTGCTCTTCGGTCCCGGGAGGCACTAGCCACCAGGCCCTGTCCCCTTCGGGGTGGGCGAGAACCGGGCCGCGTCGCTCGTTGCCGATGCGTACGGCGGCGGGCAGTGCGTGGCGCAGGTGGGACTCGGCGACGAGCCAGTGGGTGCCAGAGGCTATGGGTGCGAGGGTTTCCTCGCTCCACGCCTTGCGGGCGAGGTCCGGGTGCGCAGAGCAGTTGGCGAGCCACGCTTCGCCGGCCTCGTACCGGCGGGGCGTGGCTGCGTTCGCCTTCATGCCGAGCGGTCCTCTCGCCGGAGTGCGTCCGCCAGCCGCATGGCTACGTCGGGGCGTACGCGTCCCAGGTCCACGAGGCGGAGGCTCGGCGAGGCCGGGTCTACCGCCAACGACGGCAGCACGATTTCGGCTTGGTCCAGGGCTGCCCTGAGGGCTTCCACGGCCGTGAAGGGGTCGACGTCTGGCGTCGAGGGTGCTGATGCCATGCCGGGACCGTATGGAGGTGGCGTGGGCCGCTGCCATGTGGTGTTCTCGAATGTTCTCGGGGAATCACCGGATGTTCTCTTGTGGTCTCACGGAGTCGTGCGCAGGCTGTAGTACGCGGCCTCTGGCGTGGTGATGCTGAAGGCACCAGCGATCAACGGGAGGACGTCCATGACGCGACGACTGCGGTTCACGGGCACCGACAGCAAGAACGGCGGTTGCCCGGCGTTGCACGAGGACACCACGAGCGGTGACATCATCGTCCAGGGGCCGCCGCTCACCGACCCCGAAGACCTCGCCCGTCTCAAGCACTTCGGGCCGGAGGATGTCGCGGTGGTGGTGCCCCGAGAGCTGCTCGTGAACCACGCCCCGAGGGAGATGCCGCGCGTGCCGAAGATCATCGACCTGGACGAGTTCGGCAAGCTCTTCGAGACCTTCGAGCACACGGCGTGGCGGCTGGAGACCCGCCGGGGCTACGCCTCCGACCGCGAGGACCCCACGTACCGGGAATTCGTCCGCACCGGATCCATCACCCTGGACTACCACGACGACTGGTCGCAGAACATCCGCCGCCAGGTCGCGGCCGGGAAACGCATCGGGCGCGTGCGCGTGGTCGACGAGCCGCCCACCGAAGGCCAGTTGTTCCTCCTCGCCGACTCGCCCCGCAACACGGCGGCCGGCGAGGACATCCGCTGCCTGCCCCGCAGCGAGGCCGAGGCACGGCTGCTCGGCGAGGAGGATTTCTGGATCTTCGACAGTCGGCTGGTGGCACGGCTCCGCTTCGACGCTGCGGACGTGTTCCACGACGTCGAGGTCATCACGGAACCCGCCGAGGTGTTGCGCTACTGCCAGCTTCGGGACGCGGCGATGCACGGCGCCATCCCGTGCGCCGAGTTCGCTGAGCAACTGCGCTTGAGCTGACCAGCCGCCGGTGAGCACGGACTATCAGCAGGCCCGGGAGGCGCTCGGCGTACGTCTGCGCGAGCTGCGTCTCTCGGCTGCCGGCGGCCGTCTCACCGGACCACAGCTCGCCCAGGAGCTGGGATGGCCGCACTCCAAGGTGTACAAGCTGGAGGGCGGCCGACAGACCGCGACCCCCGAAGACCTGCGCGCCTGGGCAGAAGCGGTCGGACATCCTGACGCGGCCGAGGAACTCCTCGCCCGCCTCAAGGGGTTCGAGTCCCACATCCGTTCTTGGCGCCGTCAACTGGCCGCCGGCCACCGGCCAGTGCAGGACGTCTGGAACCTAGAGGTGGGCAGATGCAAGACGATCTACGCCTGGGAGGAAGCCGTCATCCCAGGCATGCTCCAGACGGCCGACTATGCGCGACACATGTTCCTGCGGTTCGCGGATCTCCAGGGGTCGGTGCGGGACACCGATGCGGCCGTACGGGCGCGCATGCAGCGTCAGACGTGGCTGTACGAAACGGGTCACCGGTTCCACGCGCTGGTGTGGGAGGCCGCTCTGCACGCCCTGGTGTGCCCGCCGTCCGTGCTCGCGAGTCAGCTGGACCGGCTGATGGGCACCGTCGGCATGGACACGGTGCAGCTGGGGATCGTTCCGCTCTCCGCGTCGCTGAGAATCCCCACAGCCAACGGGTTCTGGGTCCTGGACGAGCGGCTGGTGATTGCCGAGGACTGGCACGCCGAGCTGTGGCTGGACGATGCCGACTCGATCGCGACCTACTTGAAGGTGTGGCGCACTCTGAGTGAGTCGGCGGTGTACGGCGCGGACGCACAGAACGTGATCAACCGAGCCCGGCGCACACTGAACCCACGCTGACTCTGCGAATGGCGACCTGCCGAAACGTGATCGACCGTGGGCCCCTCGCAGAACTCTCTTGCAACCGGTCAATTGCGACAATCAGGGGAGCGGATTCTCCCTGAGCCAGCACCGAACCGCCTCCGCCTCTTGCTGACGTCCTAGGCCGTCGAACAACTGGGCCTGCAGGCCCCGTACGCCATGGAGTAGCGGGAAGGTTGAAGGCAGCGTGTCAACGTGGCGGCGGTACAGTTCCACAGCCTCCCCCGTCGCGCGTAGCGCCCTGAGAAGCTCCCCCTCCACTGCCAAGATCGAGGTCAAGACATACAGCGAGCCGGCGAGGTCGGGCTCGTAGGCGGCCGGGTTGTCGGCCGCGAGTCTGCGCCGGATCTCCACCGCCTCTTCGGTGGCGGTCAGGGCCTCGCTCCGGCGTCCCGCCTCCGACAGCCGGATGCCGAGGTTGGACAGCGAGCGCGCGAGATCGGGCTCGTAGGCGGCCGGGTTGTCGGTCGCGAGCCGGCGCCGGATCTCCACCGCCTTCTGTTCGGCGGCCAGGGCCTCGCTCCGGCGTCCCGCCTCCGACAGCTGGATGCCGAGGTTGGACAGCGAGCTGGCGAGGTCGGGCTCGTAGGCGGCCGGGTTGTCGGCCGCGAGCCGGCGCCGGATCTCCACCGCCTTCTGTTCGGCGGCCAGGGCCTCGCTCCGGCGTCCCGCCTCCGACAGCCGGATGCCGAGGTTGGACAGCGAGCGCGCGAGATCGGGCTCGTAGGCGGCCGGATTGTCGGCCGCGAGCCGGCGCCGGATCTCCACCGCCTCCTCGGTGGCGGCCAGGGCCTCGCTCCAGCGCCCCGCCTCCGACAGCCGGATGCCGAGGTTGGACAGCGAGCCGGCGAGATCACGCTCGTAGGCGGCCGGATTGTCGGCCGCGAGCCGGTGGTAGATCTCCACCGCCTCTTCGGCGGCGGCCAGGGCCTCGCTCCGGCGTCCCGCCTCCGCCAGCCGGGCGCCGAGGTTGGACAGCGAGCCAGCGAGATCACGCTCGTAGGCGGCCGGGTTATCGGCCGCGAGCCGGTGGTAGATCTCCACCGCCTCTTCGGCGGCGGCCAGGGCCTCGCTCCAGCGTCCCGCCTCCGCCAGCCGGGCGCCGAGGTTGGACAGCGAGCCAGCGAGGTCGGGCTCGTAGGCGGCCGGGTTGTCGGCCGCGAGCCGGCGCCGGATCTCCACCGCCTTCTGTTCGGCGGTTAGGGCCTCGCTCCGGCGTCCGGCCTCCGCCAGCCGGATGCCGAGGTTGGACAGCGAGCTGGCGAGATCGGGCTCGTAGGCGGCCGGGTTGTCGGCCGCGAGCCGGCGCCGGATCTCCACCGCCTTCTGTTCGGCGGCCAGGGCCTCGCTCCGGCGCCCCGCCTCCGACAGCCGGATGCCGAGGTTGGACAGCGAGCCGGCGAGATCGGGCTCGTAGGCGGCCGGATTGTCGGCCACGAGCCGGTGGTAGATCTCCACCGCCTCCTGTCCGGCGGCCAGGGCCTCGCTCCAGCGCCCCGCCTCCGACAGTCGGTTGCCGAGGTTGGACAGCGAGCGCGCGAGATCGGGCTCGTAGGCGGACGGGTTGTCGGCCACGAGCCGGCGCCGGATCTCCACCGCCTCCTCGGTGGCGGCCAGGGCCTCGCTCCAGCGCCCCGCCTGCGACAGCCGGATGCCGAGGTTGGACAGCGAGCCGGCGAGATCGGGCTCGTAGGCGGACGGGTTGTCGGCCGCGAGCCGGTGGTAGATCTCCACCGCCTCCTGTCCGGCGGCCAGGGCCTCGCTCCGGCGCCCCGCCTCCGACAGCCGGATGCCGAGGTTGGACAGCGAGCTGGCGAGGTCGGGCTCGTAGACGTCGGGGTCGGCTTGTGCCAGTTGCCCGTTGGCTTGGGCGAGGCTGCTGGTGAGACGCAGGGCGAGGGGGGCGGTGATGCGGGAGGGATGCGGAAGAGCGGCTGTGGCGGTCTGGATGCCTTGGTAGCTGAGAGTGGTGCTGGCCAGAGTGGTGTCCATGGTGCGCAAGAGGTGTTCGCTGCGTTTGGTGCGGCCCGCGTTGTAGTGGGCGATGACGGCGCGGGCCAGCACGGTAATGATCTGGCCTTGCTGGGCGGGGGTTCCTGCGGCGAGGAGGGCGGGCAGGGCGATGCCGTCTTCTTCGAGGATCTGGGAGGCGTGGTACTCGGCGACGCGGTCGGGTTGGAGAGAGCCCCAGTAGCGGCCGGGTTCGGCCGGGTACAGCCGGGCCAGCCATGCCGCGGTGCGTGCTGTCTTGTCGGCAGGCAGGTCGGCGACTGTGCGAAGGACGTGTGTGGCCGCCTCGGTGGTGGTGGCCCCGCACAGCGCGGCGACGGCGACAGCAGTGGCCAGGGTGGTGGTGGGCAGGTTCAGTTTGAAGGCGGGGGCTTGGGCGCTGGCCTCCCAGAAACTTCCTTCATGCTCTAGGAGGATCTCTTCCGCCGGGGTGCCGGGGGAGGCATCGGCGGGTTTGGGGCCGTGCTGCAGAAGAGTGACCAGCGCGGTCAGCTGCAGGGTGAGGGCGTTGTCGTAGCGGGGGTGGCTGAGGTCGTCGGGAGGCTGGAGGGCCGCTGCAAGAGCGCTCCAGTCGTAGTCGGGCACGGTGTGGACGCGTAGCAGCAGACGGGCGAGGTCGCCGGCGGCGTCGGCGAATGCGGTGCGGCGGTCCTGAGCAGGGCGGCTTCGGGGGATGAGCGGGGCTAGTTCGATGGGATGGGCTTCTTTAAGGAGTCTGCGGGTGGCGGCGTCGGCTTCGCGCAGGGTGGCATCAGTGCGCCATTCGCCGTCGGAGCGGGCGAGCAGCAGCAGCCTGACGCGGTGGCGGGAGCGGTGCAGACAGGTGATCAGGCGGCGTAGCAGGCGCGGGCGGGTCTCCGCATAGTCGACGACGATCAGTAGGGGCAGGGCGGTTATGAGGGGCGTGAAGTCGGGTGGGGTGTCGTGGTCGGTGAGGTCGGGGCGCAGGTGTCCGGTGGCCCAGCCGTGGTGGCTGAGGAGGTCAGTGAGGCGTCGGGCCAGGCGGGTTTTGCCCTGTCCGCCGGGCCCGGTCCACACCTGTACCGCGATCGTGGGCGGGTCATCCTGGCACCAGGCGTGCAGGTCGGTGAGTTCGCTGTCGCGGCCGTGGAAGGTGACGGCTTCGGCGTCGGCCCGCAGGAGGGAGGCGGGTGAGTCCAGAAGGCGTTCGGATGCCGCCGGGGTGAGCAGGGCGGCGGGTTCGACGGGTTCCAGGACGGGTTCCCAGCCGGTGTGCTCGGTGACCAGGGCGCGGAAGTCGGTGTCGTTGAGGAGGTGGGCGGCAGGGGTGGCGGTCAGGCGGGCGCCTGCGCCGGCTTGGCGATCGCGGCGTATGACGCCGCACAGCATGTCCCCGCCGAGGCCATCGTCGGTGAGGAGGGCGGCTCCGGAGATGCCTGCCCACCGGCTGTCGTCAAATGATCCGGTGCCGGGGGTGGGGTCGGTGCTGGAGATCTCGTAGCGGCTGGCGAGGGCGCCGGTGCCCGGTGTGATGCGGCCGGTCAGCTGCTCGTCCAGGCGCCGGCCGTCGTCGGGGTCTTTCTGCATGCGGGGGAAGCCGGTCGCGGTGACCGGGTGGGGCCGTGTGCCGATGAGCAGACCGTATCGCTGGGGCGGCCGGGCCAGCAGATCCGCAAGGGACTGCGGTGTCTGCCAGTCATCGCCGTCTCTCACCTCGATCAGCGCGGCATCCACCTTCTCGTCCCAGCGCTGCCAGCGCACGGTGGCCGGGAACTCCCGCGCGCCGGTGTCGGGCAGACAGACCGTCACCGGGTCCCGCGCCGTCTGATCCATCCCCTCCAGAACATGGGCCGCAGTCAGGACCAGGCGCGGCGCGATCAGATAGCCCGAACCGAACCCCCGCCCCTTCGTGCCTGCCCGGCTGACCCGGATCTGGGCCCGGCGGTCGAACTCCACGGGAGATCCCCCTGTCTTCGGTTCTCGACGTGCGGTGATGCGGGTGAGGCGGGCTACTCGGTGTCGCTGACGTCGATGTCGCCACCGCCGGGCCGGTGCGGGGTCAGTTTCACGGTCACCGTGTGGGTGGCCTTGCGACCGCTCTCCTTCTTCCCGCCCAGGCTGATCACGCTCCAGCGCAGCCCGCCGTTGACACCCTTGGTGCCGGTCAGCTCCAGACCGAGGTCCAGCGTGATCTCCCCCAGCGTGAACAGCACCCCCTTGTCGCCCCCTGCCGGAACGGCGATCCTGTTCTGGGCCTCGGCGATCTGATCCCGCAGCAGCGTGATCGCGTCCGCCAGGTCCATCCACTCCTCGTCCGCGCCGCTTGCACTGCTCATCTGTGTCCTCCTCAGTCTGGAAGCACGCCCCCCGGCCGGGAGAGAGGCGTATCTGGCTCTTTGTCCATGAGTGAACCGTCGGAAACCGATGCCTTGCTGGGGTACGCGGCGAACCTGCCGCATCCCTGGCCTGGCCGGGACGGCCGCTGCCGCCCTACATACCGGCCTCCGTGTCCTCATCGCCGACGGCATCGGCCGCCTCGCGCAGGGGACGCAGCATCCCGCGACCCGGCAAGGCCGGCCGGAAACCGAACGCGTCGCTGCCCGCAGACCGGAGTGAGCACGACCTCCCTGGACGAGGACGTGGCCCGACTCTCCCCGCTCACCTCAACTGCTTGGGCCGCTACAGGGCGGACGGAGCATCTGGAGCGCGAACCCGAGCCGGTTTGATCCCCACGCCGCTTCTGGAGCAGCTCCCGATCGAGGTCGTCGAGGTAGAAGAAGCGCTCCAGCTCCGGCCGCGTCGGGCTTCTCCTCCAATCGCCCGTACGCCCCAGCCTGCTCATCAGTCAGAAGCTCCACTGGCACCCGCCGTACGGTAGCTACAACCCGAGCCACTCATGCGATCTTCCGCCGAACAACCGCGAAACCCGAGGCTCCTGTGCTACCGGGCCCTAACGGCTGCTCCGTTGTTCCAAGCGCCGCCCCGCACAGAGCGGGCTACATGATCCTCGTCCAATTCCAAGGCCGGGGACCACGGCGGCCGCGAAGACAGTCCACGCGGTACTGCGCTTCCTTCTGCCACTCTGGTCGGGTCGCGGCATGTTGGGCCGCGTACGTTGCCATGCGCAGCTCACGGGCCGCAGACAGCAGTTCGTACCCCTCCCACTGCGTCACATCCAGGCCGTACAAGTCGCAGAACTCGGCGTACTCGGGGGGGCTCACGGCGCCGGTCGTGGTGAGCTTCACCGCAGTGGAGACCAGGTCCCATTCCGGCGGCCCCACAGACACGCGCTCGAAGTCCAGCAGGATCGGACCGCTGGCCGTCCGGGCGACGTTGCCCACCCAGGCGTCACCATGCACGACGCAGTCGGCAAGTCCGGTCGGACGCTGCGCCCACTGGTGTCGTAGCTCATCATGCCGCCGGCGGAGCCACGACCGGTCGTCCTCGGTCAGGGACGTCGCGCCATCGATTCTTGCCGACACACGGACGAAGGGGTCGAGCTCGCCCAGCGGGAAGTCAGGAACGGGTAGCGGATGAAGCCGCTTGAGGAGTTGCACCACATCGCGGACGGTGCCATCCGTGTGCCCTGGCAACTCCTCCCAGAACGTCACAGGACGCCCGCTGACGTCAACGGGCTGGTCGATCGGCAGCGCACGAACGGCCGGCACGTCGTTGTCGGCCAGCCACTTTGCGACCCTGATCTCTCGGGCGGCTGCCGCCAACTGTCCGGGGCGCGCGATGCGTACGATGGCGCGCTGACGCGGCAGGCGCCAGATCTCGTTCTCGGCGATGCGGATCGGCTCGGCGGCGGACGGATCGAGCCCGGCCGCCGAGCACGCTGCGGCCAGGACCGCGGAGGAGGCGTGGGCCGAGATCGTCATGCCTGCAACGTAGCGCCGATTCGTTCGCGGAGGTACGCCACTTCGGGGATGCCTCGGTGCCGGGCGGCTAGCCGGTTGAGCTCCTTCAGGTCGTCCGCAGCTCGCCGGGAGGTCAAGTGGCCGGCGTCGTTGAGGGCCTGGTGGCCGATGGTCGTGGCCTGTCGCGGGTCGCCCTTGGCCATGAGGAGGCTCGCCAGCTTGGTACCGGAAATTGCGCGCGAGCGGGCGTACGCGTCGTCGTGGCCTTCGATGGCGATCTCGAAGCGCCGGTTGGCCGGCCCGGGGTCCTGGTCCTTCAACAGGACCAGGTCGTACAGCGCGTGTGCGGTGTCCCCGTGGTGCTGAGCTTCGTTGTAGTAGGCCATCCAGGGCGGATCATCCTGCGGGTTGGACTTCGCGAAGGCGGCGTCGGCGGCCCCGACGGCGGACATGGCACCGCCGACGTCGCCCATCTTCCCGAAGGCGCGAGCGCGTGCCGTGTGCAGCATGGCCTGGATGGTCGGTGTGAGCCGGTCGGCCCGGACGAGTCCCTTCTCCGCATAGGTCAGGCCTGTGTCTGGGTCGCCGATCCAGATGGCTTGTCGTGCAAGGAATGAGAAAACCTTCGCACGCAGGTGCCAGTCGTTGGCTTCCTCGGCGCAGTCGGCAGCGATCTTGAAGGCGATGCGTGCGTCATCGTGTGCGTAGGCGTCGAAGTGGGAGGCCCCCACCACGACCCCCAGGCGTGCGACTGCGGTGTGGAGGGAGCCTCGAAGCTGCTCGGGGCAGGGAACTGTGAGCAGACGGACCGCCCACTCCATGGCGCGGCTGGCTAGTACGCCGACGATCCCTCCACCTCCGTGAGCGTTGTCCCGGAGGTAGATGTCTTCTGCCACGTTCAGGACTGCCGCGATGTCCTTGGGGCGAATGCGGGTGGGTGGCTCGTGGGAGGTGGTGGGGGCAACGAGTGCGGCTAGGTCTATCGATGCGAAGGCGGCCAGACTGCTGTTGGCCAGGAAGGCGCGACGGTCCACAGGCTCAGGGCTCCCCAACGGCGACGAGGTATCTCTGCCCAGGATGCGACCTTGGTGTACCTGAACGCTGCCCTCGTTCAGGCGGCCGGCGTTCTTTTCCGTTTCACGGCGGCGCTTTTCCGCTTCGCCGTACACCATCCCCCACGCGCGGGTGAGTACGCCGCCGGTCCTCAATACCTCGTCCAGACGCTCCGCCAGGTCACTGCGGCACGAGGCCTGGCCCTTCTCCACCTTCTCGATGAGGGACGGACTGGCCTGCACCAACGGGCCTAACGAGGATGCCGAGTAGCCACGCTTCTTCCTCCAATACCGCACCTCATGGCCGAACCAGTCTCGCGGCGAGGCGTCGGGAGTCAGCGGCTTTTCAGGTCGTGGCATGACGAGGGCCCCCTAAGTCCTGAAACGGAAAGTCCAGCTTTCCGTTTCCGCATCTGCACGTTCGGGCTTCGGCCTGACTCAATGGTTGCCGACCGATCACGCACCAGTACACACCGCAGTCGGACCTCTCACGTGAGGTTCGCCAGAACGAAGTGGATCTGGAATGGCCAGTCCCCTAGCTCATCCCACAGCCGCAACCGGCGTGCGCGGAACGACGCGCGCTTCTGCGGGCAAGCTGGAGATGGACTACGACGTGACGCCGCTGTCGGTGCGGATCGCACGGGTCATAGTGAGCGCGCACTTGCGCCTGTGGGGCATCGAGAAGCTGGTCGACACCGGGGCTCTCGTCGTCTCCGAGCTGCTGACCAACGTCCTGCACCACACTCGGCCGGACAGCGACGGGCGCCGCAGCGCACTGATCACCGTCACCCGCACTCCCGATGGGGTGGCGCTCTGCGTGCACGACGACGACCCATCGCTCCCGCGGCGCCGGCGCGCCGGCGATGAGGACGAGGACGGCCGCGGCCTCCAACTCGTCAGCGTCATCGCGGACCAGTTCGGCGTGTCCCGCACCCCCAGTGGTGGCAAGGACGTCTGGCTCACCCTGCTGAGCCCTCGCGAGCCGAAGGCCGCCCCGTGAACATGCCGATGGCGCTCCGCCGCAACCCCACTCTCAACCACACGACAGCCCACGCCGGGCGGAGGTAGCACCGAATGACCAGCAGAGCGATAGAGACAGGACAGCCGGCGGTACCAGCGGGCACGTCCCTCGTGTTGTACGCCTGCATCCCGGCGTCGCTCGGTGCCCTGGCAGACGGGATCGTCGACGCGGCCCGCCGCCGCGCGAAAGAAGCGCACTGTTTGATCGTCGCCGAGTTCGTCGACCAGGCGGACCCCTTGGGAGACCGTGACGGATGCCCGGGATGGCACAACGCCCTGGCCACGGTGGAAGAGGGCAAGGCCAGGGGCATCGTCACGCCGCTGATGGTGATGCTCAGTCGGGGAAAGGTCGAGCACCTGGCCGCGTGGCAGCAGCGCACCGGCGCCTACCTCTTGACGTCGTCCGTCATCGACACGCCGGAGGCGAACGGCTTACTCACACAGGGGGCAGCGTGAGCCCGGAGAAGCTGGCGGGTGCCCCACTGACCGCACTGGCTCGCCTCGGGTATGTGCTGCGTCACCCATGTTGGTACGCCCGGCGGTGCGGCTTCGGCACGTTCCAGATCCTCTTTTCTGCCCGCGCTGACAGCCGGGAACCTGCTCACGGCTCTCTATCTCGGCCACCCGCGGTAGCCCGCTCGACGGGCATCAAGCCCCCCTCCTCGGCCATCGATCCGACTCGTTCCCCCACGGGCCCAGGTCGGCCGGGGAGGGGCTGCACACCCCGCCAGCAGAAAATCACCAGACGGGATGAAGACATGGCCGCACCGTGGTGCGACCAGTTGGCCCTCGGTGGCCGCCTGGTGATTCCGCCGGCGCGACCTGACCCGCAGCATCGCCTTCGTCCGCGAAGCCGAGTGCCTGCACTTGGAGTCCCTTGCCACATGGTGTTTCCTGCCGATGCTCGGCCAGGACGGTGATCGCGAGGGCTAGGACGACGAGGACCACCTGACCAAGCTGTACTGGGACGCTTGCCAGCCCATCCACGCGCTCACTCTGCGCAAAAGCCCGGCTGAGGCGGAGGACACATCGTGGGGATCAACGTCGCCGTCGCACCGGACGAGCCGCTCGACGGGATCTGGCTTCGCCTCAGCGCAGTGGATCAGGCGACCTGCAGCATCGACAAGCGATGAGGGTTCTTGGTCTCTCCCGTCTCTGGACCCCCACCGCGCCCATGTGGGGGTTGTGAGGACGAGGTGTGAGGGTAGTCGGTAGGCTCATCATCACGATGGGTTCCGTCTCCCGATGAGACGCTTGGAGAGCGTGATGACCGCAGAGCACTCAGTCCACGCGAACCCGATGGGAACGTCTCTGATCGTGCAGGTCATCGGGGATATGGACTATGAGACCGCCCCGTTCTTCCGCAGCCGTCTCCTGGAGGAGATCACCCGAGGTCAGCAGCGTGTGGTGCTGGACCTGTCCGCGGTTACGTTCTGCGATTCGGCCGGGCTGAATGTGCTGCTGTGGGCCTGGCGACAAGCGGAGCAGGCGGGTGTTGTCCTGGTGCTGGCCTGCGTGCCGCCGAATCTGCAGCGCATGCTGAGCATGACCGGAGTGGACACCGTTGTGGGGGTGTATGGCACGGTCGCCGAGGCTGAGAACGAGCTGGTGACCGACGGCGGGGCTTGAAGCCCGCACCTGGCTTAGACAGCCAAGTCCCAGGGGCCCCGTCACCCTTACCCCAGCATCTCACCCCACCGTTCCCCCCACAGCCTCCTTCCGCCAACGACGCATGCTGGAGCCACGGAGCCGCCGCCGAGGCCCGGCACGGGCTCGGCGGGGTCCTCAACCACCTGCACGGCGCGATGTACGTCAACCACCCCGGCACGGTGACAGCCCCGGAGTTCTCTGGGGCTGCCAGCTGTTGCAGTGGCCAGTGGCTCGCGTTGATGCAGTTCAGCGCTGGTGTGGCTGACTCTATCCTTGCAACAGCTGTGGTGCTATGCCTCGATAAGGTGGCGGTTGGCGACTCGTGATGGAAGTGCTCCACTCGTGGATGGTTCAGTAGGCAGCGGGATCTTGGCCTTTCCTGTTGCTTCCCTCGATCTGGAAGCGCGTTCCCCATCCGCCCAGTGGTGTGCGCGCCGTGATCTTCACCGGGAAGTCCGACATATCCGGGACGCGGTCAGGGTCCTCAAGCGCCAATGAAGCGAGTCGGCTGAACCAATGAATAGCCTGGCCGACGAGGCGGAAGTCCTCGGTGCCGCCGTACTTGTGCGCCAAGGTCAGGGCCAGCATGGGAGCACCCATCGCACCGGCTATCCAGTCCGGCCCGAGCACGCCGATGCGGAGGCGAAGGTCGTTGATCTCAAGACGAGTCGCAACTTGCTCGGCATGAAGTGCATTCTGCTGATCGTCGTCTGCTGGGATCTGCCAAGCCTCGATGCTCAGTTTGAGCGCGGCGAAGAACGTCCTCACGATCTCCTCGTAGAGGGCCCGACGGTCAGCACGATGCTGAAGGTGTAGTCGGGCATTGATTTCGTCAAGGTCCTGCTCTGCGAGCGTGCGACCGGGCTGGGCGACTTGTGCACCTTTCCAGATGAGCAGTTCGGCAACGCTGTAGTCACCTCTGTCGACCAACTTGTGATGGGTCGCGCAGAGCAGCAGCAGGTTCTCAAAGGTGTTCAGCTTCGGTCGTGGGTACTCAGGATCATGCCGAGGGCCTCCTGGTTGGCCGGAGCGGATGTGGGCGATTTCGGATATGACCAGGAGTTGATCTCGGTCCGAGGTGACGAGAGGGTGCTTGCAGTCGGGGTAGGCGCAGTGCGAAGCGCTCCCGAACAGAAGCTTGATCGTCTCCTGCGTGCAGCTGCGCATTCGCGCACATTAGCGGCACACGCTGACAGTCGAAGGGCGATCCGGCAGCTTGATTTTCTGTGCGACTCTGGGCGATGGCGGTGCGTGCGGCCTGCAGCTCCTCACTCCGTCCCTCCAGCTGCAGACGCAGGTCGACGACTTGTTGCTCCCAGGGCGGTGATGCGGAGCTTCAACTGCTCGATGTCCTCCGGGGCGCAGTGGGGGTGGCTCCCGGACGCTGGCGCCATCACCCACCCCGCACGCCTGTACCGTGCCCGCCCCGACCTCTCCCCCGCCGACATTCCCCGCATGACGGTGTCGCCGCATTGACGGCCGGCCTTCATTGCGTTCGCGCCGCGCCGCCGTCGGCTGGTGCGTCAGCGGAAGGACATGGCCCCATGACGGGGTCGATGCGAGCGGCCGACTGCCCACCATCCGACCTGGGTAGCTCCTTGTTGCAATTAATATGCAACAGCTTTCAGTCATCAATTAGGGTGTGGTTTACATGACAGTCCGACGGATACGGACAGCCGCTGCCACGGCGGCGATACTCAGTGGTGTCGCTGCCTGCTCGGCTCCGGGCAGCAGCACGGGCAGCGGTGACGCGGCGGACTCCGTCGTGATCGGGGTGGCCTCCGAGCCGGACACGCTCAGTCCTCTGCTCGGTTACGGCAAGGACGGCAACTCAAAGATCTTCGACGGCCTGCTGGCCAGGGACGCCGATCTGAACCTCAGACCGGCGCTGGCGAAGGCGCTGCCCGAGGTCTCCGCCGACGGCCTGACCTACACCTATACCCTGCGCGACGGCGTGAAATTCAGCGACGGCAAGCCGCTTACCCCGGCCGATGTCGTCTTCACGTACGACACCGTCCTCGACGCGAAGACGAACACCACCTCCCGCAGCGAGCTGGACGCCATCAAGGACGTGCGGGCGAAGGGTGCCGACAAGGTGGTCTTCACGCTCAAGTATCCCTACGCGCCCTTCGCCGGGCGCACGGTGCTGCCCATCGTCCCCGAGCACGTGGCCAAGGGGCAGGACCCCAACACCGGCTCCTTCAACACCAAGCCGGTCGGCACCGGCCCGTACGTCCTCGCCGCCTGGAGCAAGGGGGAGAAGCTCACCTTCAAGGCCAACCCCGACTACTGGGGCGGCGCGCCGAAGGTCAAGAAGGTGACCATGGCGATCATCGAGGACGACAACGTGCGCGCCACCCGGCTGCGTTCCGGCGACCTCGACGGCGCGATCCTGCCGCCCAACCTCGCCGCCACCTTCAAGAACGACAAGGCGAAGAAGACGTACGAGGCGAAGACGTACGACTTCCGCACGGTCACCCTCCCGCAGGAGAACAAGGTCACCGGCGACCGCGCCATCCGCCGGGCTCTCGATGCCGCCGTGGACCGTCAGGCCATGGTCGACAAGATCCTCGACGGGGCCGGCCGTCCGGCGTACGGGCCGCTGCCGGTCGACGACCCCTGGTTCGCCAAGGGCATCGAGCGGAGGCAGGACCTCGCCAAGGCCCGGCAGATCCTGGACCAGGCGGGTTGGAAGGTTGGTGCAGGCGGCATCCGCGTCAAGGACGGACGGCGGGCCTCCTTCACCCTGCTCTACCCTGCCGGTGACAAGGTCCGCCAGGACCACGCCCTCGCCTACGCCTCCGACGCCAAGAAGGCCGGCATCGAGGTGAAGGTGGAGACGGGCACCTGGGAGGTCATTGAGCCGCGGATGAAGAACGACGCGGTCCTGGCCGGCTTCGGCAGCAACGGTGACCCCGACTACGGCCTGTACACCCTGCTGCACTCCTCCCTCGCCGGCGACGGCTTCAATAACATGGGCCGCTACAACGATGCGATCGTGGACAAGGCACTCGACACCGGCCGGCGCAGCTCCGACGAGGCCACGCGCAAGGCTGCCTACAACACCCTGCAGCAGGAGCTGGTGAACAACCCCGGCTACACCTTCCTCACCCACATCGACCACGTCTACGTCCTCGCCGACCGCTGGACGGGGCTGACCACGCAGGTCGAGCCGCACGAGCACGGCTTCGCCTCCGGCCCGTGGTGGAACCTCGAAGCCTGGCGGCCGAAGAAGTGAACAGACTCCCTTGGGGAGCGATGGCACGGCTGGCGGGGCGGCGGCTGCTGTTCGCCGTCCCCGTCCTCCTCGTCGTCACCTTCGGCGTCTTCGCGATCGCCGCGGCCTCCCCCCTTCGATCCGGTCAAGGCGTACGCAGGCACGGCCGCCCTCGGCGCCGACGCGCAAACCCTGGAGCGGCTGCGGGAGAACCTGGGCGTGGACCAGCCGTTCACTTCCCGCTGGTGGCACTGGCTGACTAGCGCGCTCGGCGGTGACCTCGGTCAGTCCAGCGTGATGCGGCAGCCGGTCGCCCAGGTCATCGGCGAACGCCTGGTGTGGTCGAGCCTGTTGTGCGCGGTCGCGTTCGTGGTGGCGGTGCTCGCGGGCACGGTGCTCGGGGTGCTGGCGGCCCGCCGCCCAGGTTCCGTCCTCGACCGGCTGGTCACCTCCGTCGCGTATTCCCTGGAGGCGGCGCCCGTCTTCTGGCTCGCCCTGCTGGCCGTCTGGCTGTTCGCCCTGCAGTGGGGCGTGCTTCCGGCCGGCGGTCTCACCGACACCGCGAGCGAGCAGGTGACGCCCTCCGAGGTGGCGCGTCATCTTGTGCTGCCGGCCGGGGTGCTCGCCGTGTCCCAGCTGCCCTGGTTCACCTTGTACGTCCGTCAGGGCGTCGGTGACGCGCTCGCCGAGGATCCCGTACGCGGCGCGCGGGCCAGAGGGTTGAGCGAGCGCACCGTCCTGCTCGGCCACGCCCTGCGCTCCGGGCTGCTGCCGGTTTTCACACTGGTCGGCTCGCGGGTGCCCGAACTCATCACCGGCGCCCTGCTGGTGGAGAGCGTCTTCAGCTGGCCCGGCATCGCGGCGGCCACCGTTCAGGCGACCACCGCCGTCGACTTCCCGCTGCTCGCCGCCCTGACGACCCTGGCCACCGCCGCGGTGCTGGCCGGCAACCTCCTCGCCGACCTGCTCTACGGCCTCTTCGACCCGAGGGTGAAGTTCAGTGACATGTGAACCTGCGGTCGATCCCGCCTGGCGGTCGTACGGCACGAGCCGCCGCTCCACCAGGACCGTGCGGGTACGCGTCTCGGTGGCCCTGGTCGGCGTCATCGTCGTCGCCGTCCTCCTCGTGCCGCCGCTGGTGCGACTCGACCAGCAGGCTGTCGACCTGGGCGCGAAGTTGCTGCCCCCCAGCTGGTCGCACCCCTTCGGTACCGACGACCTCGGCCGGGACCTGCTGCTGCGCTGCGTCTACGGCCTGCGGGTCTCCCTGCTGGTCGGGGTGGCAGCGGCCCTGACGGCCACCGTGATCGGCACGGCCGTCGGGGCGACCGCCGGAGCACTGGGCGGATGGGTCGACCGGGGCGTCATGCGGGTGGTCGACACGGTCGCCTCCGTGCCGCACCTGCTGCTGGGCATGTTCATCGTGGCCATGTTCCGGCCCGGGCTGTGGCCGGTGGTGGTGTCGGTCGCGCTCACCCATTGGCTGTCCACCGCCCGGATCGTGCGCGCCGAGGTGCTGTCGTTGCGCTCGCGCCCGTACATCGACGCCGCCGTTTCCGGGGGGGCGTCCCGGTGGCGGGTGGCGGTACGGCATCTGCTGCCCGCTGTGCTGCCGCAGGCGGCGCTGGCCGCCGTGCTGATGGTGCCGCACGCCATGTGGCACGAGTCCGCCCTGTCCTTCCTCGGGCTGGGTCTGCCCACCCACATGGCCAGCCTCGGCAACCTCATTCAGGAAGCGAGGGGGTCGCTGCTCGCGGGGCAGTGGTGGCCCACCCTTTTCCCGGGGCTGTTCATCATCGTCCCCACGCTCGCCATCGCCGGCCTCGCCGGAGCATGGCGGGAGCGGATCAACCCGCGCCGTCGATCGGAGCTGATGCTGTGACGGTCACTGACCGACCTTGCGTTCTCTCGGTGCGCGGGTTGTCCGTGCGCTTCCTCATGTCCGGCGGGCGCCGGATCGCCGCCGTCACCGACGCCCACTTCGACGTGGCGGCCGGCGAGTGCCTCGCCCTGATCGGTGAGAGCGGCTGCGGCAAGTCGGTCCTCGCCTCCGCCCTGCTCGGTCTGCTCCCCGCCAACGCCCAGAGTGCGGGCCAGGCGCGCCTGGGCGAGCTGGATCTGCTCACGGCCGACGAGCGGACTCTCACGCGGATGGTGCGGGGCCGGCTGATCGGGCTCATCCCGCAGAGCCCCGCCGCGTATCTGACGCCGGTGCGCACGGTGCGCTCCCAGCTGGAGGAGACGGTTGGCGCGCTGACCGGCGCACGAGGGCGGACCGCCGTGCGGGCGGCAGCCGAGAGCGCTGCCGAACGCGCCGCCTTCCCCGCCGACCATCTCGACAGCCACCCGCACCAGCTCTCCGGCGGCCTCGCCCAGCGCGCCGCCACCGCCCTGGCCCTCGTCGGCGACGCACCCCTGCTGCTCGCCGACGAACCCACGACCGGACTCGACCGCGACCTGGTGGACCACACGGTCGACGAACTGCGACGCCACGTCGACGACGGCGGCCGGGCGCTGCTGATGATCACCCATGACCTGGCCGCCGCCGAACGCATCGCCGACCGCGTGGCCGTGATGTATGCGGGCCGGATCGTCGAACTCGCCGACGCGCGAGCCTTCTTCGGCGCCCCAGGCCCTCGCCACCCCTACAGCCGCGGCCTTCTCCATGCCCTGCCCGAGCGCGCCTTCCTTCCGATTCCCGGTATGCCGCCCGAACTCGGTGATCTTCCCGACGGCTGCGCCTTCGCCCCGCGCTGCGGCCAGGCTACCGACACCTGCGCCGCCCTCCCACCGACGGTCGGCGGCATCGCCTGCCACCACCCGCACGTGCCGGAGGACCTTAGTGCTTGAACTGCACGACATCACCGCCGGATACGACAGGAAAGCCCCCGTCGTCCGCAACGCCTCCCTGACCGTCGCACCCGGTGAGGCCGTCGGCCTGCTCGGCCCCAGCGGCTGCGGCAAGTCCACCCTTGCCCGCGTCGCGGCCCTGCTGCACCGCCCCGAGTCGGGCGCCCTTCTCCTGGACGGCGAGCCCGTACGGCGCTGGCGGCACCGCGCTCCACGTGCCCTGCGCACCGCCATCGGCGTCGTCTTCCAGCAGCCCCGGCTCTCCGCCGACCCCCGGCTCCGTCTCACCGACCTGATAGCCGAACCCCTGCGCGCCACCGGCCGGCGCAACGAAATCCCGGTCCGCTTGGCAGAGTTGGCCCCGGCCGTCGGCCTCACTTTCGACCTCCTGGACCGTCGACCCCACGAGGTCAGCGACGGCCAGCTCCAGCGCGCCTGCCTCGCCCGCGCCCTCGTCCTGCGCCCGCGTTGGCTGATCTGCGACGAGATGACCGCGATGCTCGACGCCTCCACCACAGCGGCCCTGGTGGCAGCCGTCGAGAACTACCGCACCGCCACCGGTGCCGGTCTGCTCGCCGTGGGCCACGACCAGGTGCTCCTGGACCGCTGGTGCGACCGCACCGTCCACTGGGAGAAACTGACCGCCACAGGAGTCGGGGAGTAAGCGGATGCAGTCCACGACGATCAAGCGTGCCCTTGCGCAGGACGCAGACCGCCTCACCAGGCTGATCCAGAACTCCGCTGCCTACCGGGGACCGTACGCCTCGATCATCTCCGGCTACCGGGTCACCGCCGACTACATCAACCGTCACCGAGTCTTCGTGGCCGTCGATGCGGTCGAACGACTCCAGGGCTTCTACGCTCTGCTGCTGGAGCCACCGGAGCTGGACCTGGCGTTCGTGGCGGATGACGTTCAGGGAAGGGGTGTCGGCCGGCTCCTCATCGAGCACATGCTCTCTCAAGCAAGGGCGGCCGACCTGACCGAGGTGAGGGTGGTGGCCCATCCCCCGGCCGAGGAGTTCTACCGACGTCTGGGCGCCGTTCGGGTGGGGACCGTCGCCCCCTCACCGCCGAAGGTCGACTGGGAGCGTCCCGAGCTGCGGTTCACCACCGCGTGAGACCACGTAACAGCCCCACAAGCCAGCCGCAACAGCAGGGAGGCTCCCGCGGGCATCGGGCCTGCGGGAGCCTCCCGTTGTACCGCCTGCTACGTGAAGGGTGAGAAGACGATCACGAGCAGGACGTCTGTGCGGCGCTGCTACGGCGTCACGGGGCGAGCAGCAGGCTGTCGCCGCGCTCCTTGGCGGCGGCGTAGCGCCGGGCCACGTCCTGCCAGTTGACGACGGCCCACATGGCGTCGATGAAATCGACCTTCTGGTTCTTGTACTGCAGGTAGAAGGCGTGCTCCCAGGCGTCGAAGACGAGGATCGGGGTGGAGCCCTGGCCGACGTTCCCCTGGTGGTCGTAGACCTGCTCGACGATCAGCCGGCCGCTGAGGGGCTCGTAGGCGAGGACGCCCCAGCCGGAGCCCTGGGTGGTGGCGGCGGCTTTGGTGAGCTGGGCCTTGAAGCCGGCGAAGGAGCCGAAGGACTCGGTGATCGCATCCGCGAGGTCGCCCACGCCGTCGGCGGCCAGCGGCTCGCCGCCGCCCTCCTTCGGGCCGGTCATGTTCTGCCAGTAGATCGAGTGCAGGATGTGCCCGGAGAGGTGGAAGGCCAGGTTCTTCTCCAGCCCGTTGATCGAGCCCCACTGCTCCTTGTCCCGCGCCTCCGCCAGCTGCTCCAGCGTGTCGTTGGCGCCCTTGACGTAGGCCGCGTGGTGCTTGTCGTGGTGCAGCTCGATGATCTCGGGGCTGATGACCGGAGCGAGCGCCGAGTAGTCGTAGGGAAGTTCCGGGAGCGTGTACACCTGCATGTCCAACGTCCTCCGCCATAATTGCGAATGGTGTGCAGCTGCACGCTAGCAGCAACAAGTGTCGCAGCTGATCAGGCAAAGGACCTAGGACTCGGGACCGTGTCGGGGCAGTCGGAACCAATGCCTCGCCGTATGGACAACGGTCAGAGGAAGGGGCGGAAGCCGTGAAGGCTGTCCAGCAGTCGGCGCAGGACGCAGCGACAGCATGGTTCGAGGCCGATGTGCGGCTGAAGCGCCACGGGTTGCGCTGCACTCCGGGGTTGAGTCCGCTTACTGACCCTGCTGTCAGCTCCAGAACGTCTCTCCCCGGCCGAAGCCTGCGAGGAACCCCGAACGGGCCGGATCCGACCCGGCACCGCAGGACGTGCCAATCCCGCCAGCTCTGGAGCACGCGGACCTGCACTCGGCAGCGCGTGGCCCGGCAGGTGCGCCTGATGACAGATGACATCCGCATTTTCCACGGCAAGGAGCTGCTTGAGCACACCGACGCCCTGCACTCCGTATATGTCAAAGCCTTCTGCGCCCCGCCCTGGAACGAGGACGAAAAGCAGGCAGTCGAGTTCCTCGGCCGCCTGGTGGACCACGTGCGGCGCCCTGGCTTCACCGCCGCCCTCGCCCTCGACGAAGCGAACGTCGTCGGCTTCGCCACCGCCTGGACGACCCCTGCGCCCTTCCCCACCGACCGTTGCTACCCCCAGGCGGCCGCGGGCCTGGGCCCGAAGCGCACGGCAGAGTGGCTGTGCGGCGCACGCGAGATCGACGAACTCGCTGTCCACCCGGCCGCCCACGGCACAGGACTGGCCGGCGACCTGCTTAAAGCCGTAACCGAAGACGCCCCCGATGGCCGCTCCTGGCTACTCACCTCAGCCCGCTCACCTCGCGCGGTCGCCTTCTACCGCCGACAGGGATGGACACAGGCCACCCACCCCTCGCCCGAAGGCAAGGGCATCATCGTCTTCCTCAGCCCCCGCCACCCGGCGCGCGCCCTCGCCGCCGCCCCTCTGTGACGTAGGTGCGGCGGCGAAGCTCCTGCGACTAGTCCCTCAGCGGGCTCTCGAGGATGAGATCGTCGCCGCGGGCCACGGTGCGGAGCAGCTGGGCACACACGGTCGCTTCGGTGGCACTCGCCCAAGAAGGTTCCGCCCTAATCCCCGCCGGTTGGCAAGCTGGTAACGATGGGCGTTACCTCCGCGGCGGTGTCGGCCTGTGTGTCACGGTTCGGGCACCGGGGCGGGTGCCGGGTGCGCTGCGTTTGGTGCTCCTATGTGCCTTGGACGGTCCGGGCCGCCCGAAGACGAGTGATGTCATGCCCGGCTTGTCTGGATCGGCGCGGGGTGTTCCGGGGAGACGCTGATGAGCTGAGGGGCGGGCGTCTGGGCGGATAGCGGCGTTGATGTTTCGCGGGTGTGCCAGCTGTCCGATTTGATCTTCGTGATGGACCAGTATTTGGCGGGGTAGACGACGAAGAACATCATCAGTGTGTACAGCGGCACCAACAGGGGCGCGGTAAGCCGTTCCGTAAGGCTGAGGCCGGGGCGGAGGATGGCGTAGAAGAGAGCTTCGGCCAGGAGGAACACGCCAGCCGTGGCGAACGCATGGGGAAGGAAGCTGGGGGTTCCGCTTCGCCAGAGGTTGACGGCCAGGCCGATGTAGAGGATGGGCAACAGGGCTTCGGTGCACACTTCGATGAGCCGGGTAGCCAGGGACGGGGTGGGCAGGTTGGTGAGTTCCCAGGGTATGAAGCGCCACCCTGATTTGCCCCAGCGCAGCCGCTGGCGGTAGGTGCCCTTGATGGTGTCTGGCATGTCGGTAGTGACGTAGGCGCGGGGGACGGAGACCACGCGGCCCCGCATGAGGGCATAGTCGCACAATTGCCGGTCATCGCCGTCTTTGCCGGAGGCCAGGTAGTGCTCGAGGTTGTCGAAGAGGACTGCTGCCCGGTACAGGGACAGGGCGCCGGAGGTGGGGTTGACGACGCCGAGTGTAGAGCGCAGGCCGCGGCTGAGGACGCAGAAGATGAACAGGTTGAGGTCCGAGAGGCGGGCCAGCAGGCTGGCATGCCGGTTGCGCACCAGGACGGTGCCGGTGCAGGCCTGGATGCGGGGGTCGTTCATCACCCGCATCATCTGCCAGACGGCGTCCTTGTGGACCTCGGAGTCGGAGTCGACGGTCAGGACGTAGTCGAAGCTCTGGCCGTGGCGGCGCATGTGGCGGATCGCTGCGGCTTGTGCGGCGCGTTTTCCGCCGTTGGGCTGGCGGTGCCAGGTGACCAGCGGGTGCTCGAAGGGGCGGACGGGGGTGGCGGATCCGTCGTCGACGACGTGGATGGCGGCCACCGGGCGTGACTGGTTGATCAGCGACCACACGGTCGCGTAGAGCCCTTGAAGATTCTCCTCGTTGTAGGAGGGGATGATCGCGACGACGGTGCCAGGCGCGGACCTCTTGTAGCGGCTGCGGACGGGGAAGGCCGCGAGTGCCATGTACAGCAGGACGGACGCGGTGAGCAGGAGGTAGTAGATCCCCAGGAAGAGCCCGGAGACGTGGTTGATGGAGTGGGTGGCGGTGGCCCAGATGGCCACCGCTCCCATCACCATCACGGTGGCCGCGGTCTGCAGCCACTTGCGTGACGATTTAGCCGGCATACCTGTTCTTTCGAGTGGCGAAGCGGTAGGTGAGACCGCCCGTGATGATCAGTGCGACGACGAGCGCCGCGACGAGGCTGAGGGATGCGGAGAAGCCGAGGATGGTGAAGCCGACGCCGGTCTGGGCCAGCGTTCCCTTGCCGTACATGAGTAGGGGTGTCCTTTCCGTGAGCTACAGGTGCTCGATGTGGTCGCCGGGCGGGATCGCCCGGCGGGTGTCCAGCACGTACGAGGCGTGCGCGTGGACAAGCTGCGGGTCGAACTCGGGATGATCGGTCAGCACCACGACGGCGTCGGCGTCGGCGAGCTGGTCGGCTGTGAGCCGGCTGCTAACGCGGAGACCGGTGTCGTCTCCGACGTGCGGGTCGATGACGGTGCAGTGGGCGCCGCGTGCGGTGAGCGCGTCGATCACGTGGCGGGCCGGTGATTCGCGCATGTCGCTGGTCCCGGGTTTGTAGGCCAGACCCAGCGCCAGGATGCGTGAGCCCTTGAGGCACTTGGAGCGCTTGTTCAAGGCGCTTTGCAGGCGATCGGCAACGTAGAGGGGCTGGCGTTCGTTGACTTCCTGAGCGAGTTCGACGAAGCGGAACGTCTCGCCCAAACGCTGGCGCACGTGATGGGAGAGATAGACCGGGTCGATGGGAAGGCAGTGCCCGCCCACTCCGGGTCCAGGGGTGAAGCGCATGAACCCGAATGGTTTGGTCGCCGCGCAGTCCAGTGCGTTGCCGACGTCGATGTTGAGCAGGTGCCCCAGCTTGGCGAGTTCGTTGACCAGGGCGATGTTGACGTGGCGGAAGGTGTTCTCGAACACCTTGGCCAGTTCTGCCTCCTCCAGGCCGGACGCTGGCACGGTGACGTCGACGACCGAGTCGTAGAAGGTCTTGACGCGGGCCAGGCAGGCCCCGGTGAGGCCAGCGACGACCTTGGGGGTGTTCTCCAGCTTCCAGGTGGTGTTGCCCGGGTCGATGCGCTCGGGGCTGAAGCCGACGTGGAAGTCGCGGCCGGCTTTGAGGCCCGACCCCTGCTCCAGGAGGGGGATCAGCACGTCCCGGGTGGTGCCGGGGTATGTGGTGGATTCCAGGACCACGGTGGCTCCTGGCTCCAGCCGCTCGGCCAGTACCGTGCCCGCGTCCCGCACGCAGCTCAGGTCCGGGGCGCGGTCGGTCAGCGGGGTCGGCACGGTGATGACCGCGACGTCGAAGCCCTTCAGGTCGTCCGGATCACTGCTGGGTTTGTAGGAGCCTGCCTTGAGCACCTGCTCCAGGCGGGCGGAGGAGATGTCCTCGATGTAGGAGGAGCCGGCGGCTAGCCGGCCGCAGCGGTTCCGGTCGGGCTCATAGCCGACTACGGTGTGCCCGGCCTCGGCCGCACGCAGGGCCAGGGGCAGGCCGACATAGCCCTGTCCCAAAACGACGATGTGCATGTGGATTCCTCACCTCGATACCGGCCCACGGACATGCGCGGGCCAGGAACGGCGCCCCTGAATGCGGCCACTGACTGCTGGTCAGATGACTGCGGCGTCGTGTACTGCATGGACTGCTGTGCGGGAACGGCCCGGTTGCGTCAGCCCCCTCGGCAACGGCCGTCCCGGCGTGTTACTGGCGGCTCAGCCGCCGACCTGGCCCCCCGCTCTGGCGCACGACAGCGCACACAAAGATCTTCACAATTCCCCCTCATTTGCGACCCCAAGGATGCGGCAGCACCCAGCAGGCCGCAAGGCCTGCTGCCACCCCACAGCGCAGAGACTCGCCCGCAGAATGCCTCGGCAGTCAAACTGGCGGCACTACAGGCAGGCCAGAACTCCCGACAGCAAGCCGTCGCCCGTCGCACCCGCAGGCGAGCACCAACCGCCCCTCCCCCGCCCAGGCACGCACAGCACCCCTAGCGATCTTCACAACTCCCCCGCTTTCGTGTACTCAAGCATTCAACAGCATCCGGGCCAACCGGAAGGCCCGTTACCGTTTCGCGGCAAACAACTGGTTGTGCAGCGCCAGAACGCGCGCCCCCTGGAACTCCTCGTACCACCCCCAGTTGATGGCGGATGCTGCCCCCCGATGGGATCGACAGGCGCGGGCGCGCCGAGCCCGGTGGTGCGGATGCGCACGCAGCAGCCGTCGGCCCGGGTGAGCCGGTGCGTCTGGGCGGTCCGTGGGGTCAGTCTTTTCGGCGACGGTCTGAGCGGTGGCGCAATGCAGCCCCTGCGCACCGGCCGTTCCCGGCGAGCCGACCCTCGCGGTACCAGTCATCGGCTGCGCCGACTCAACGCCTCACGAGCCATAGGTCCGGCCGGTGGGGCGAGCGTCCGCGGAGCCGCCCGACCACCTGACGGTCCCGCACGCAGAGCCTCCCGCACGGCCGCCAGCGAGCACACCCACAGGCCAATCGAGGCATCTGTCAGAAACAACTGTTTACGACATACCTCGCAATTCTGCCAATAACCCTAACGATGCACTGCCACAAAGGCGCAACGTGGGCTAACCTTTTGGCAACTCATAAACACCTGTAGATGACTGGCTCTGGCGCGCCCTCTCTGGCACACAGCTCCGCCCGCCGTCATCCACGGGTCGCCTGCACGCACCTTGGGGGAGGTTGAGCCTTGCTGCAGACAGGGCACGCACATGCGGAATGGCCTGCTCCGATTCCGCGCGGAATACAGGTTTCGGTGCCTCGATGACCAGAAGAGATGAGGCATTCGAAAGCGGTTCTCCTGCTTTCGATGACCGCTATATGATGCCCCGAGAGGTGGAATATCGGCTAGGTATTTCACCCTCGACTAGGCGCAGGTGGACTAATCGCGGTCTACTGCGCGCCTATCCCCTTGGCCCGTATTACCAACCCGGCCCTGGCGACAACCGGAGAGGAAACAGAAATGGCAGCAGGGTGCGCTACAGCGAGAGGCAGGTGAACGATCTCTTCGAGCGCATCAAGAGGGGAGAGCTTGCGCGCTCCCCGAAGCCGGCCGAGCTGTAGGCATCGGGCCCAGACAAGCTGGACTCATCACAGGAAGGGGCACATGGCCGAGTCCGACGCACCATTCGACCGATGGCACAAGAAGTACCCGAAACCAGGAGACAAGCCGTGCAAGTGCGGCACGAAGAAGAATCCACTGTACCCATCGGCCGACCACGGTCGGGGACAGCAGTGGCAGGCTCGTTACACCGACCCGAACGGCAAGCCTCGACGGCCCATGTTCGATACCTGGCAGGAAGCTCGTGAGCACCTGGACGAGGTGCGGGTGAGCATCCGCGGCGGCACATGGGTGGACCCGGACATCGGAAGCCAGAGGGTCAAAACGTTCGCAGACGAGTTCATCGAGCGCAAGAAAAAGAAGAACAAGAACGAGAACACGACCGGCACCTACGAGACTCATCTCCGGGTCCACATCGTTCCGTTCCTTGGCTCGCGCGTCGCCAAGACGCTGAAGCGCCGGGACACCATGGCGCTCGTCGATCACCTCATCGGCAAGCCCGGCATCGAGTCCGCGTACTACGTTCACCAGATTTATAAGACGTGGCGCATCCTCGTGAACTATATGATCGATGAGGATGTGCCCCTGCCAGCGAATATCGTTTCCCGTATCGAGCTTCCGGAGATCGAAGAGCGGGAAAAGGTCGCGCTGTCGCCTGAGCAGGTAGCGAGACTGGCTCTCGCCATGCGGCAGGTCGAGCCTCGTTACGAAATCCTCGTATGGATTGCAGCTTGCGCTGGACTCCGCGAGGGGGAGGCTTTTGGTCTCAAGGAGACCTCAGTCGTGTGGGAGCATGACCTGCTCTACGTCGAGGAGCAGCGGCAGCGGGGCAAGAAGGCGAAGCTGAAGACCAAGGCGAGCTACGCCACACTGCCCGTCGATCACTTCCTGATCGAGCGCCTTGCGGAGCACTTATCTCATTTCAGGGGACCGGCTCCGGTTTCCAAGGGGGCGCTGCAAAAGCGGAAACAGCGCGGTTACGTGCCGCCGCCTGACGAAGGGCTGATCGTTACGACCAGGACCGGCCGGCCCCTGTCCCGGAGCCACTTCAACGACAAGTGGCGCGCGGCCGTCGAGCTGGCCGGGTTACCGGAAGGCACTCGGTTCCACGACCTCAAACACTTCTACACGAGCCGCTTGGGGGCGGACGGCAAGTACGACCCGAAGACGGTCCAGGCGCTGTCCCGACACGCCGAGTTCTCCGAGACGTGGGACACCTACGCCCACCCGCCCGTGGCTGTGCAGGGCGTGAAGGTGGATACCTTCACCGGGCTCTTCGGCGCCGACGGGCTCGGCGCTGCACATGCGGAGCACGGTCCTCAGCAGCGGGCCGAGGGCATCGACCACGCGGCCGCATGACCTCGATGCGGGACTTGACACCGACCGCACCGCAGGTGCAAGACTCTTCGACGCAACGAGGCGAACCATCGTGGCGCGAGGGTGAGTTGACCCGTGGAACGGTCTGCCCACCCAATTCGACCCCGATTCGACCCCGGAGCCGAATGGCAGAGTGGACACCCCCTCTGACCTGGGCCAGAGGGGGTGCGACAGGACGAGCCGGGCTGTACGCCGGGTTCTGTTCTCCAGGGGCCTCGCGGCCCCTGGAGCGACGGCCATCCATCTAGGACCGGTGTTGCCACCGGCCTCGTGCGGTCTACCCGCGGACTCGGGCGGGCAGCCCTCGAGCGTCCGCGCAGAGACACCGAGGTGTCTCCTCTTGACCTTGCTCCGGGTGGGGTTTACCTAGCTGCCCAGGTCACCCTGGGCACTGGTGGTCTCTTACACCACCGTTTCACCCTTACCCAGCGCGTGAGCGCCGGGCGGTTTGCTTTCTGTGGCACTGTCCCGCGGGTCACCCCGGGTGGCTGTTGGCCACCACCCTGCCCTGTGGAGCCCGGACGTTCCTCGGGGAGCTCCCCGTCAGGGGGACTCCACGCGGCCGTCCGCCCGGCTCGTCTGCCGTGTCGACCATGGTACCGGGCGGGAGCGCGCCCGCGGACCCGCGGCCGTGGCCAGGACCGAGCCCGTGAGGATCAGGGCGAAGGAAGCCAGGACCGTCGCGGTCAGGGGTTCGTCCAGGAAGAGCGCGCCGGCCGCGACCGCCACGGCCGGGTTGACGTACGTGATCACCGTCGCCCGGGTCGGGCCCGCCTCCCTGATCAGTTCCAGGAAGGCGACGAAAGCGATCGCCGTGCAGATCACGCCCAGGCCGGCCAGGGCCGCCAGGGCCGGGGCGGACGGCATCCGCGCCGGCCAGGTCAAAGCCGCCGCCGGGGCGTAGACGACCGCCGCCAGCGTCAGGCAGGCCGCCGTCAGCTGGAGCGACGGAATCTGCTGCAGCCGGCGGGCCGCGATCAGCGGGGCCGTCGCGTACCCGAGCACCGTCAGCAGCACCTCGGCCAGGGAGCGGGCGTCGCCGCCGGTCAGGTGCGGCAGCGTCAGGACGGCCACGCCGGCCAGGCCCAGGACCAGGCCCGCCAGGCGGCGTACGCCCAGCCGCTCGGTGTCCGCGAAGCAGCGGGCCAGGACCACGCCGACGATCGGGACGCCCGCGATCAGCAGGCCCGCCGTGGAGCTGGACAGGTGGCGTTCGGCGTCGGTCAACGTCCACCAGGGGCCGATGATCTCGATGGCCGCGAAGGCGAGCAGGGGGCGCCAGTGTGTCCGTACGGTCGTCGTCAGACCGCCCTGGCGCAGGGCGAAGGGGAGCAGGAGCGCGGCGCCCAGGGCGCAGCGGGTGAAGACCACCATCGACGGGGACACCTCGTCCACCGCCACCTTGATCATCAGGTAGGGAACGCCCCACACCACTCCCATCAGGGAGAACAGGAACCAGCCGCGTGCCGTCATACGGCGAGTGTGCGTCCCGTCAGCGGCCGGCGTCTTGAACGCTGTTGCGGTAGGCCGCCGGGGTCACGCCCAGCACCCGGCGGAACCAGCGGGTCAGATGGGCCTGGTCGGCGAAGCCCACCAGGGCGGCCACCTCGGCGGGGCGCAGGCCGCGGTCCAGCAGGCCCCGGGCCCGGATCACGCGGTACTGGGCGAGCCAGGCGTACGGCGGTACCCCCATCGTCGTACGGAAGGCACGCAGCAGTTGGTAACGGGACAGGCCGAGGTCGGTGGCGAGGGCGGCCAGGGACGGCGGGGCCAGGAGCTCGTCGGCGAGGCGGTCGCGTACGGCGTGGGCGACGCGGTCGGCGCCGGGCACGGTGTCGTCGCTTGCCCGGGCCGTGGAGTGGCGGCGGGCCAGGGCCGTGAGCAGCCAGGGCAGGCGGGACTCGGCCTCCAGCGGGTCGGGGCAGGCGCTGAGGTCGCGGTGGGCCAGGCGGAGGGCCGCGGCCAGTTCCGGGTCGTCCAGGACGGCGTCGCGGAAGTGCGGCAGGCCGGTGCCGAGGGTGCCGTCGGCGAGGAGGGCGGGGGCGGCGTACAGGGCGCGGTAGGCGTAGCCGTCGGGGGCGGCGGGGCCGCCGGTGTGCATCTCACCGGGTTCCAGGACGACGAGGGAGCCGGGGCCGGAGTGGACGCGGCCGCCCCGGTAGGCGATGACCTCCAGGCCGCCGACCGTCACGCCGATCGTGTACTCGGCGTGCGCGTGCGGGGCGTAGACGTGCCGGTCGAAGCGGGCGGTGAGCAGGTCGAGGGGCGGACCGCAGCGGCCCAGGCGGGATCTGGTCCAGTGGGCCTGTTCCTGTGCGCGTCCCGGTGTGCTCACCTCGTTCTCCCCCTTCCCTCCCCAGGGATCAGAGGATCAGAGGAAGTCGGCGGTGTCCAGGTCGAAGGCGAAGGGCTCGGGGAGGGTGAGGGGTTTGCCGAGCGGGCGGGTGAGGTGCTCGCGGTAGTCGTCCTTCTCCGGGTCGCTGAACAGCGTGATGGAGGAGGCTTCCCGGTCGACGAGCAGGTAGAGGGGGATGCCGCCGCGGGCGTAGCAGCGGCGTTTGGCCTCGCGGCCGGCCTGGGGTTTGGTGGAGGTCACCTCCAGGACCATGGCGACGCCGTCGCAGGGCATCCAGGGGTCGGCGCCCCGGTAGAGCCGCCGTTCGGTGGGGGCGAAGGTGCCGTCCGGGATGACGTGGTCCTTGGGGCAGCCGCCTCCGCTGCGGAGTTTCAGGCCCTTGTTCCCGGAGAACTGCATGTCGGTCCGGGACCGCCTGATCACCTGGTTCACGATCAGCCCGATGCAGTCCTCGTGGTCCCCGTCCGGCGGCGGTGTCACGACGATCTCCCCCTCGATCAGCTCGGCCCGGAAACCTTCCGGGGTGTCCAGGGCGAGAAAGCCCTCCAGCAGGACTTCTTCCTGCGTGAGCGGCTCATGGGCCATGGCAGTCATGTCACGCCCCTCCTTCTGTCGCCCGCCAGACTGGGACATCGCCGAACCACCCGTCCGTGAGATCGGGAACCTTCCCTCGATCGTGGCACACGAGCACACCGCCGTCAGGCGGCGAGCCGTCCCTTGACCCTGCCGCGACGTCAACGTCTCTACTGATCCCATGCGGATCGGAGAACTCGCCGCCGCCGTGGGTGTCACCACGCGGGCCGTGCGGCACTACCACCACCTGGGGCTGCTGCCCGAGCCGGAGCGGCGGGCCAACGGGTACCGGCACTACACGCTGCGGCACGCCGTCGTACTGGCGCGGATCCGCCGGCTGACCGAGCTGGGCCTCGGGCTCGCCGAGGTGCGGGACGTGCTCGCGGACGACGCCGGGAAGGATCTCGTCGAGGTGCTCACCGAGCTGGACGCGGACCTCGCCCGGCAGGAGGCCGCGCTGAAGGAGCGGCGCCGGCGGCTGCGGACGCTGCTGGAGGCGGAGGGCGCGCTGCCCGTCGAGGGGCCGGTCTCGCCCGACCTGGCCGCGCTGCTGGCCGAGACGGCGCACCTGGTGGACTCGCCGATGGCCGCGAAGGACCGCGAGGTGCTGGCGCTGCTCGACACGGCGGCGCCCGAGGAGGTCCGGGAGCGGATGACGGCCCTGCTGGGGGAAGCCCTGCGCCGCCCGGGCGGGGTGGAGCGGGCGCGGGAGGCTTACGCGCTGCTCGACGCGCTCGCCGATGCGGGGCCCGGCGATCCGCGCGTGGACGAGGCGGCCCGGGCGCTCGCCGGCTGCGTCCCCCGCGCGTTGCTGCCGCCGGGCACGTCCTTCGACGCCGACGACGGCTTCCTGCGTGCCTTCTGGGCCGATTTCGCCCCGGCGCAGGCGGAGGCCGTCCGCCGGGCGCTGCGGATGCTGACCGAGGAGGGGACATGAGACTGGCGAAGGTCGTCGTCCAGCACGAGCTGCGGGTGCTGGGGAGCCTGGGCTTGTGGCTGGTGCGGCGGACGCACGGTACGCGGGGCGGGCGGGCGTTCGGGTACGCGCGGGGGCAGGGGCCGATGATGGCCGGCTTGGCGTTCGTGTGTCTCGTGGAGACCCTGACGATGTCCGTGCTGCTGCGCGACTGGCCGGCCGTGGAGCGGGCGGTTCTCCTGCTGGACGTCTACGGCGTCGTCCTCGTCGCCGGCCTGCACGCCGCGTCCGTGGTCCGGCCCCACGTCCTGTACGGCGACGCGCTGCGTGTCCGGCGGGCGGTCCACCTCGACGTGCGCGTACCGCTGGAGAGGATCGCCTCCGTCCGGCAGGAGCTGCGCACCACCCAGGAGCGGGCCGACGGCGAACTGGACGTGCCCGTCGGATCGCAGACCTCCGTCACGCTGGAGCTGAGCGAACCCGTCACCCATGTGTCCTTCTTCGGCCGCCGCCGGGAGGTCCGGGTCGTCCGCTTCCACGCCGACGACCCCGCCGGGCTGGTCCGGGCCCTCAGCCGGGAGCGGGTCTGAGCGCCCCGTACGCTGTCCCGGAGCTCGACCGAAGGAGTACCCGTGCTTGTCCTGCTGCCGCCCTCCGAAGGCAAGGCCGCGTCCGGCCGTGGCGCCCCGCTGGACCTCGCGTCGCTGTCCCTGCCGGGGCTGACCGAGGCCCGGGCCACCGTGCTGGAGGAACTGGCCGGGCTGTGCGCCGGGAACGAGGACAAGGCGCGGGAGGTGCTCGGGCTGAGCGAGGGACTGCGGGGCGAGGTCGCGAAGAACGCGGAGCTGCGCACGGCCGGCACGCGGCCCGCCGGGGAGATCTACACCGGTGTGCTGTACGACGCGCTCGGCCTCGCCTCCCTCGACCCGGCGGCCAAGCGGCGCGCCGCGCGTTCCCTGCTGGTGTTCTCCGGGCTGTGGGGGGCGATCCGGGTGACCGACCGGATCCCGTCGTACCGCTGCTCGATGGGGGTGAAGCTGCCCGCGCTCGGGGCGCTGGGAGCGTACTGGCGTACGCCGATGGCGTCCGTGCTTCCCGAGGCCGCCGGGGAGGGGCTGGTGCTCGACCTGCGGTCCGCCGCGTACGCCGCCGCCTGGAAGCCGAAGGGCGAGGTCGCCGGGCGGACGGCGACGGTACGGGTGCTGCACGCGCCGACCCGGAAGGTGGTCAGCCACTTCAACAAGGCGACCAAGGGGCGGATCGTACGGAGTCTGCTGACGGCGGGGGCCGTGCCGCAGGGGCCTGCCGAGCTGGTGGAGGCGCTCCGGGACCTCGGGTACGAGGTGGAGGCCCAGGCGCCGGCGAAGGCGGGGCAGGCGTGGGCGCTGGACGTGCTGGTGGCGGAGGTCCACTGAGCGGCGACCGCCGGCGGCCACCGGCGGCCGGCGTGCGCGGCGGCGGGGCTCAGCGCAGGTGCGCGGTGTCGTTGAGGAGGCGGAGGCTGGCGTTGCCGTCCGCGTAGTACGCCACGACCGACAGGGACGCGGCCGACAGTTCCATGCGGAACAGGGACTCCGGTGGTGCGCCGAGGGCGAGCCGTACCAGGGTCTTGATCGGGGTGACGTGGGTGACCAGCAGGACCGTACGGCCCGCGTACGCCGCGATCAGCTTGTCGCGGGTGGCGGCGATCCGGGTGGCGGTCGCGGCGAAGCTCTCGCCGCCGCCGGTGGGCGCAACCTCCGGGGAGGCGAGCCAGGCGGTCAGGTCGTCCGGGTAGCGCTCGCGCACCTCGCCGAAGGTCAGGCCTTCCCAGGCGCCGAAGTCGGTCTCGCGCAGCCCCTCGTCGACGGCCACGTCCAGGCCGAGGCGGGCGGCGACGATACCGGCGGTCTCGCGGGTGCGGGCGAGCGGCGAGGACACGATCGCCTGGATCGTGCCGCGCCGGGCCAGTGCGGCGGCGACCCGCTCGGCCTGCTCCCGGCCGACGGCGGAGAGGGCGGGGTCGGTGCCGCCGCTGCCGGAGAAGCGCTTCTGGGGGGTGAGGGGGGTCTCTCCGTGCCGGAGCAGGACGAACGTCGCGGGCGGCCCCAGGTCGGCGGGCGCCCAGCCGGGACTGGCCACGGCTTTTGCGGCCCGGACATCGGCTCCGGCACGACCGGCGCCGGGCTCGGCGCCAGCGCTCATCGGCCGAGCATCGGCTCCGGCACGAACCACGCCGGGCTCGGCTCCGGCATCCTCCGACCGAGCATTGGCTCCGGCACGACCGGCGCCAGGCTCAGCTCCAGCGCCCTCCGCCCGGACACCGGCTCCGGCACCAGCCACACCGGGCTCGGCGTCGGCGTCCTCCGACCGCGCATCAGCCTCGGTCCGGGCAGCCCGGGACTCGGCGTCGGCAAGGGCAGCCCTGGACTCGGTCCCGGCAAGGGCAGCCCGGTGGTTGCGCTCCGTCAGGGCAGCCCGGCGGTCGAGTTCGGTCAGGACAGCCCGGTGGTCCGGCTCGGCTGCGGCGGGCTCCGTGACGGTCGTGCGGGTGTGGGTCTCGGTCCGGGCGGTTCCGGCGCCGGGGGTCCGCCCCGCGGAGGCCCCGGCGGAGGAACCGGTGGGTGACCACCGCTCGCCCCGCGCACCCGCGTCCATCGCCTCGTTGGCCAGCCGGTCCGCGTGGGTGTTCCGCTCCCTCGGGATCCACTCGTACGTCACCCGCTGCGGCGGGAACACCCGGGCCGCCTCGGCCGCCAGGGGCTTCATGTCGGGGTGCTTGATCTTCCAGCGGCCCGCCATCTGCTCGATGACGAGCTTGGAGTCCATCCGGACGTGGACCGCGGCGGCCGGGTCCAGGGCGTGGGCGGCGCGCAGGCCGGCGACGAGACCGCGGTACTCGGCGACGTTGTTCGTGGCGGTGCCGAGGTACTCGGCGGTCTCCGCCACCGTCTCCCCCGTCGCCGCGTCGCGCACCACGGCACCGTAACCGGCGGGCCCCGGATTGCCCCGCGAGCCGCCGTCGGCCTCGACGATGAACTCCCGCACGCGCAGTGCCCCTTACAGCCCGGACTCGGAGGTCCGCACCAGGATGCGGCGGCAGTTCTCGCAGCGGACGACCGCGTCGGGCGCGGCGGAGCGGATCTCGCTCAGTTCGGTGATGGCCAGCTCCTGGCGGCAGCCCTGGCAGGTGCGGGCGTACAGCTTGGCCGCGCCGATGCCGCCCTGCTGCTCGCGCAGCCGGTCGTACAGCTTAAGCAGGTCGGCGGGCACCGAGGCCGCGATGACCTCGCGTTCCTTGGTCACGGACGCCACCTCGCCGTCGATCTCCTCGAACGCGGCGTCCCGGCGGGCGGTGGCGTCGTCGATCTTCGCCTGGACGGAGGCGACCCGCCCGGTCAGTTCGGCGACCCGCTCCTGCGCGGACTCGCGGCGCTCCATGATCTCCAGGACGACGTCCTCGAGGTCGCCCTGCCGCTTGGCGAGGGAGGCGATCTCGTGCTGGAGGTTCTCCAGGTCCTTGGGCGAGCTGACCGCCCCCGAGTCCAGTCGCTGCTGGTCACGGGCGGCACGCTGGCGCACCTGGTCCACGTCCTGCTCGGCCTTGGTCTGCTCGCGGGCGCAGTCGCTCTCCTCGGTCTGCGCGGCCACCAGCAGGTCGCGCAGCTGGGTGAGGTCCTTGGTCAGCGACTCGATCTCGGCGTGCTCGGGCAGCGACCTCCGCTTGTGCGCGAGCTGCTGGAGGCGGACGTCGAGGTCCTGGACGTCGAGGAGTCGGATCTGGTCGGCGGGCGCGGCGTTCAGTTGGGGGCTCCTGAAGTCGTGTGGCTGGACGCCGCGTGGGCGGTCCAGGGGTCGGTGACCGTCTTCGAGACGTGGACCCGCAGGCCCCATCCGTTGCGGTCGGAGATCTCGTCGAGCTGGCTCGCGGCCAGCTCGCACCAGGGCCACTCGGTGGCCCAGTGCGCCGCGTCGAGCAGCGCGAGGGGGCTGTGGGCCACAGCCGCCGCGAATTCCGCGGCCGGGTGGTGGCGCAGGTCCGCGGTGAGGAAGGCGTCCACGCCGGCGGCCCTGACATGGTCGAAGAGGCTGTCGCCGGAGCCGCCGCTGACGGCGACCGTGCGGACCGTCGCGTCCAGGTCGCCGGCGACCCGGATGCCCTGCGCGGTGGCGGGCAGCCGCTCGGCGGCCCGGGCGGCGAACTCGCGCACGGTCAGCGGGTGGTCCAGTGCGCAGACCCGGCCGAGGCCGCGGCGGCCCTCGGGGTCGGTGGGGTCCGGCACGAGGGGACGTACGACCCGCAGGTCCAGGGCGCCGGCCAGCGCGTCGGAGACGCCCGGGTCGGCGGTGTCGGCGTTGGTGTGGGCGACGTGCAGCGCGATGTCGTTCTTGATGAGGGTGTGGACGACGCGGCCCTTGAAGTGCGTGGCGGCGACCGTCGTCGTACCGCGCAGGTAGAGCGGGTGGTGGGTGACGAGCAGGTCCGCGCCCAGCTTCACGGCCTCCTCGACGGTCTCCCGCACGGGGTCGACGGCGAACAGCACCCGGGTGACGTCCTGGTCGGGGTCGCCCACGACGGTGCCGACCGCGTCCCAGGACTCGGCCCGCTCAGCGGGCCACAGGTTCTCCAGCGCGGCGATGACTTCAGACAGACGGGGCACGGATGCAAGGCTACCTGGGTGTTCGGCGGCCGCTGAACCGCCGCCGCCCCTCCCGCCAGGGCCTCCGCCCCGCCAGCACAGACACCTCCGCTTCCTCAGGCGAATCGTTCCTGGAACACCCTTATGTGTGAAGCCGGTGGCCGCCGTCCCACATCTGTGCGGGCGAAAACTAGGTTCGTCACTGGAGGTGACCGAACGATGACGGCCTGTGTGACCGAGCCCCCGACTGCGGACGAACACGGCTCCACCCCGCGGGCAGGGTGCGTGATCACGGTGGACGGCGGCTACGCCGCGCGCCTCGCCCGCAGCGGCGACTCCTGGTACCCGGAGCGCTGGACCCTGGACGGCCCCGAGCCGTACGCCGTACCGCTGCCCGGCAACCAGCCCGAGGAACCCGGCACCGAGGTCCAGCCGATGGGCGACGGGCGGGTCCTGATCCACCGGCTGGTGGCCGGACGGCACGCGTTCTCCCTGCTGTATCCGACCGGCCCGGGCACCGGCGAGCTGCCGCTGGGGGCGGTGGAGTGCCGGGACGACACGACCCGGCTGCGGCTGCTGCCGCCCGCGCCGGGCGGGGAGAGGGCGTACGCGCTCGCTGCCGGGCGGCGCTCCACCGCCGTGTGGCTGGTGGCGGGCGGCGCCTTCGGGCCGGAGCTGCTCACCGAGATCCCCGGCCGCTGCTCGGGCGGGGTGTGGCTGGACCGCGCGGGGCGGATGCTGGCGCTGGACCGGGAGCTGGGCGGGCCGGTCAAGACGGTCGTGGTGGACCTGGAGCGGGGCGGGGAGGTGTCGCCGCTGCTGCAGATCGCCGCCGGCAGCGACGACCGGCTGCTGCTCGCCGACCCCGACAGCGGCCTGCTGCTGATCCGCTCGGACGCGCCCTCCCCGGGGCGGACCCGGCTGGGCTGGGGCGTGCTGGGCAGCACGCTGCCGGTGCGGTTCCCGGAGAGCCTGCGGATGGCCGACTGCACGGTGACGCCGTTCGCCATCCAGCCGGGGCAGGTGCTGACCCCGGAGAGCTGCGCGGTGGCGCTGCGGGTGGACGGGCCGTTCGGCACCTGGGTCGGCGTGTGGCGGCCGGCCGGGCGGCGGGTGGACCATCTTCCGGCGCCGCAGGGGTGGTTGGCGGGGGCCGGGCTGTGGACGCCGGACGGGGTGCTGCATCTGCCGTACGCCACACGGGAGTCGCCGTGCGGGCTGGCCCGGGTGAGCGTGCCGCCGCCGGAACCGCTGCCTGAGCCGCTGCCGGAACCGCCGGTGGAACCTGAGGCGGGAGCGGTGCGGGAGAGACCGAGGGAGCCGGAGCCGGAGCCGGAACCGCGGCCCGAGTCCGAGTCCGAGTCCGTGGTGGACGAGCCGCCCGCGCCCCCTGCGGAACCGGAGCCCGCGCACCCCTCCACCCCCCGTCCCGTCCCCCTGCAACAGGCCCCGTTGGGCGGCTTGTAACGAAGTAGTGCCGGTTGGCGTGGCCGTCTGGATCCCGGGTGAGGGGTGCCGGTTAAGATCGCCCGGCTGCAAGAAAGATCATGTTGACGGGGTGAATTCCTTCCGATGAGCGACGCCAGCACGAATCAGCCGCATGCCGACGTCCAGGAGACCGCCGCCGGCCACGGCCGGCACCGCGGGCCGGTCTCCACGCAGGAGAACCAGACGGTTCCGCGCGGCCGCCACCGCAAGCCGGTCCAGGAGACCGAGCAGGCGGGCACGGCGGCGTGACGGTACGTCAGTCGGCCGGCGGGCGGACAGCGGCCCCGATCGTCGTACGACGGTCGGGGCCCTTCCACGCCGGGGACGCACCGGCTCACGGGTGCCACTGGACGTGGACGGCGGTGTCGGTGAGCACGGGTGCCTCGCCGCGTTCCACGGCGCTGACGGCGACCCGCACCTCGCCCTCGCGCCGCCACATGCGGATCCGCAGCGTCTCCCCCGGGTACACGACCCCGGCGAACCGCGCGTCGTAGCCGCGCACCCGCGTCACATCCCCGCCGAGCAGGGTGTCGACGACCGCCTTGAGGGTCATGCCGTACGTGCACAGCCCGTGCAGGACGGGCCGCTCGAACCCGGCGCGCCTGGCGAACTCGGGGTCGGCGTGCAGCGGGTTGAGGTCGCCGGTCAGGCGGTAGAGCAGCGCCTGGTCGTCGCGCACGGCCCGTTCGACGACCCGGTCGGGTTCCCCGGCGGGGGCGTCGAGCCGTATGGAAGGCCCCCGCTCACCGCCCCAGCCGCCCTCCCCGCGGACGTGGATCCATGCCTCCTCGGTCCACAACGGCCCGTCCTCGCCGGCGGCGTCGGTGCGCAGGACGAGGACGGCGGCCCTGCCCTTGTCGTACACGGCGGTGAGGCGCGAGGTGACGCTCGCGCGGCCCTGGACCGGGATCGGCCGGTGCAGTGTCAGGCGCTGCCCGCCGTGCAGCACCCGGGCGAGATCCACCTCCACGCCCGGCACGGACAGCCCGCTGATCACCCCGGGTGGCCGGGCGCCGGCGGCGGTGGCGAAGCTCGGCAGGACGTGCAGCCGGGACTCCAGGGTGTAGCGCAGTTCGCCGGGGTCGGTGGCGGGGCTCCCCGCGCCGATGCCGAGGTGGTAGAGCTGCACGTCCCTGGGGGTCCAGGAGATCTCGCCGGTCCGGGGTCCGGCGGCAAGCGCCTTGGCCGCGTCGATGGGCATGGGCCGACTCTAGGAGCAATCCGGGCGTGCACGCCGGAAGAGCCCCGTCCACAGAAAACCCCTGCCGAACCACGCCGAGCCCTCCGGCTCGTCCCGCATCCGGCGCAGTTCGACCTCGGTCAGCTCCGCGAAGATGCCGCGCAGCGACTCGGCCGTGTACGCCAGTCCGCCCTGGAGCCCGCCCCGCCGGTAGAACTCGGCATCGGGCAGCTCGGAGCCCATACCCCCGGCCGCGAAGCAGGTCAGCGCGAACAGGCCGCCGGGCGCGAGGACGTGGTCCAGCAGGGCCAGGTAGCTGATGCGGCGGTGCGGGGGGAGGTGGTGGAAGCAGCCCGAGTCGTACACCAGGTCGTACGGTCCGCGCAGGTCCGTGCCGGCGAGCGCGAAGGCGTCTCCGCGGTGGAACCGGACGGCGTACGCCGCGCCGGCCGCCCGGGCACGTTCCCGCGCCCACTGCACCGCCGCCGGTGACAGGTCCACCGCGTCCACGGCGAACCCGCGCGCGGCCAGGTACAGCGCGTTGCGCCCCGGTCCGCAGCCGAGGTCGAGGACGCGTCCGCCGCGCTCGACCAGCCCGCGGTCGACGTACGACACCAGGTTCTCGTCGGGCTTGGCCACGAAAAACGGTACCTCGCGGGAACGGTCCGCGTAGAACGCGTCCCACCAGTCGGCGCCCCGGTCCGTCCACCGGTCGGCCTGCGGCGCGAACAGGCCGTCCAGCAGCCGGAGTACGTCCTCCACGGTGCGTATGTTCCGGTCCATCCGGGCCTCCTTCCGCGCCCGGCGATCGTATGCCGTTGTCGACTGAAGGCCCAGGTCAGCGGGTTTTTGACGAGGGTGCCGGAAGGCGCTGGTCCGGCCGGTGCGGGGCCGGTCGGCGGCCTGGTGGGACCTCGCACGGGGGCCGGGGTGATGTCACGACGGTGCCCTGCCCAAGGGCCGTGAAGGCCCCGTTGCCGGCTACGCGGAGGCCACTTTTTCGCGCGGTCCCTGGGAGCGTCAGCCGCTCGCGGTCCGGCGCCTCAGCCGCTCACTGCCCGGCAGCCTCAGCCGCTCGTGCTGTTCCGTGGGAGCCAGGCCCACATCAGCAGCGCCCCGGCGGCCAGTACGGCCGTCCCGACGCGGAACGCCAGGGCGTAGCCCTCGGTCAGGGCCGCCGGGGTTCCGCTTCCTGCCGACCGGGCCGCCGCGAGCGTCGAGAGGACGGCGAGCCCGACGGAACCGCCCATCGTGCGCGAGGTGTTGACCAGGCCGGAGACCAGACCGGCCTCCTGCGGGGGTGCCCCCGAGGTGGCCAGGGCGGCCAGCGGTGTGCTGGCCAGTCCGGCGCCCAGCATCATCAGCACGCCCGGGAGCATGATCGCCGTCAGGTACGCCCCGTCCGGGCCCATCGTCGACTGCCAGGCGAAGCCGGTCATCGCGACGAGGGTGCCGAGCACGGCGACCGGGCGCGCCCCCAGCCTCCGCATGAACCGCGGCGCGATCTTCGAGCCCAGCACGACGGCCAGGGAACTCGGCACCAGCGCGAACCCGGCCTCCAGCGGCGAGTAGGCCAGCACGTTCTGCGCGTACAGGGTCATGAAGAACCACATGCAGAACATGGCCGAGCCGGACAGGAACATCGCCGCGTTCGCCGAGGACACCGGCCGCAGCCGGAACAGTCCGAGCGGCATCAGGGGCGCCCGGGTACGGGCCTCGACCGCGAGGAACACGCCGATCAGCGCCAGCCCCGCGAGCAGCGGTACCAGGGTGGCCGGCGCCGTCCAGCCCTGGGCCTCGGTCTGCGAGATGCCGTACGCGAGCGTGGCGAGCCCGGCGGTGACCAGCAGCGCGCCGGGCAGGTCGAGCCGCCGCCCGTCCCCGGCCCGTCCCTCGGCCAGGTACACCAGGGCGGCGGCCAGCACCACCGCGCCGACCGGCACGTTGATCAGCAGCACCCACCGCCACGACAGGGTGTCCACCAGGACCCCGCCGACCAGGCCGCCCGCCGCGCCGCCGCCGGCGCCCACCGCGGTCCAGGTGCCGATCGCCCGGGCCCGGGCGGCGCCCTCCGGTACCGAGGCGGTGAGGATGGTCAGGGTGGAGGGCGCCAGGACGGCGGCGCCGAGGCCCTGCACGGCCCGCGCGAGCAGCAACTGCCAGTCGCCCTGGGCGAGTCCGCCGCCCAGCGAGGCCAGCGTGAACAGCGCGAGGCCGACGAGGAACATCCGCTTGCGGCCGTAGAGGTCTCCGGCCCGCCCGCCGAGCAGCATGAACCCGGCGAAGGCGATGGTGTACGCGTTCACCACCCACTGCAGGCCCTGCTCGCTCAGGCCCAGCCCGGCCCGCATGGAGGGCAGGGCCACGTTGACGACGGAGATGTCGAGGATGACCAGGAACTGCCCGGCGCAGGCGACCGCCACCACCAGCCAGGTGGGGGGCGTACGGGAACGGGACAGGCGGGGCGCGTCGACGACTTCGAGCATGCGTGTCATGTTCCCAACCCCCGCGCGCCCTCGCATCGGCAATTCGCCCTACTCCTCCCGGCCCAGTGGCGACCAGACCTGACGCAGCGCCAGATTCCCAAGATCAGGTCAAGAGTTCGTTAGAGGGCTGAAGCATCGGAATAGTTGCCCCGGCGCACCAGGTTCATGCTGCACATGACACAGACGCCGACCGACCACCCCACCCGGAGAGCCGGCGGAGCCGTCGTCCCGGTGCTCGCGTTCGCGGGCATCGTCGTCGCGGTGATGCAGACCCTGCTCGTCCCGGTCATCAAGGACCTGCCGCAGCTGCTGGACACCGCTCCCAGCGACGCCACCTGGGTCCTGACCTCGACCCTGCTCTCGGGGGCCGTGGCCACCCCGATCATGGGCCGGCTCGGCGACCTGTACGGCAAGCGGCGCATGCTGGTCACCAGCCTCGCCGTGATGGTGGCGGGCGCGCTGGTCAGCGCCTTCACCAGTGACCTGGTGCCGATGATCGCCGGCCGGACCCTCCAGGGCTTCGCGATGGGCGCGATCCCGCTCGGTATCGGCCTGATGCGGGACATGCTGCCCCGCGAGCGACTCGGCTCGGCGATGGCCCTGATGAGTTCCTCCATCGGCGTCGGCGGCGGTCTCGCGCTGCCCGCGGCGGCCCTGGTCGCCCAGCACAGCGACTGGCACGCCCTGTTCTACGGCGCCGCCGGCCTCGGTGTCCTCGCCATCGCGCTCACCTTCCTCGTCGTACCGGAGTCCCCGGTCCGCGCCGAGGGCTCCTTCGACCTGCCCGGCGCGCTCGGGCTGTCCGCCGGCCTGGTCCTGCTCCTGCTGCCCGTCACCAAGGGCAGCGACTGGGGCTGGACGTCGGGCACCACCCTCGGCCTGTTCGCCGCGGCGGTCGTGGTCCTGCTGCTGTGGGGCGTGCTGGAGCTGCGGACCGCCGCGCCCCTGGTCGACCTGCGCACCACGGCCCGCCCCGCGGTGCTCTTCACCAACCTGGCGTCGATCATGGTCGGCGTCTCCTTCTACGTCGTCTCCCTCGTCCTGCCCCAGCTGCTCCAGCTGCCCAAGGCCACCGGCTACGGCCTCGGCCAGTCGATGGTCGTCGCGGGCCTGCTGGTGGCCCCGCTCGGCCTGACGATGATGGTCACCGCACCCGTCTACGCCCGGCTGTCGGCCAGGTACGGCCCCAAGGTGACCCTGATCCTGGGCCTGCTGGTCATCGCGATCGGCTACGGCGCGGGCCTCGGCCTGATGAGCGCGCCCTGGCAGAGCCTGGTGATCTCGGTCGTGCTCGGCGCCGGTATCGGCCTGGCGTACTCCTCGCTGCCCGCGCTGATCGTCGGCGCGGTCCCGGCCTCGGAGACGGGCGCGGCCAACGGCCTCAACACCCTGATGCGCTCCATCGGCACGTCCGTCTCCAGCGCCGTCATCGGCATGGTGCTGGCCGACACCGCCGACCACGGTGAACGGCGTGGCGATCCCCACCATGCACGGCTTCCGCCTCTCCTTCCTGATCGCGACGGCCGCGGTGGCCCTGGGCCTGGTGCTGGCCCTGTTCCTGCCGGGCCGCCGGCCGCAGGAGAAGCCGCAGCTGCGCGCGAGCAGCGAGGAGGACGCGCACCTGGCCCGGGCGCAGGAGGCGCTGCGCGGCTTCCGGGGCCGGGTCCTGGGCGCGGACGGCGTCCCGGTCGCCCGCGCCAAGGTCACGCTGATCGACCGCCACGGCCGCCAGGCGGGCGCGACCCTCTCCGCCGACGACGGCACCTACGCCCTTCCGGTGCCCGCCCGGGGCTCCTACGTGCTGGCGGCCCGCGCCGCCGGCCACGGCCCGCTCGCCTCCACGGCGGCCCACAGCGGCGACGAGCGCGCGGTCGACCTCGACCTCGACCTGCCGGGCGAGACGGTCTCGGCCTGACCCGGGGACCGCCCCACCCCCTGTCGCCGCGCGGCAGGGGGTAGGGCAGCATGGGCGCCCGGAACGACGTACGACCGAAAGGACCCCTCATGACCGCGGCACCCGAGCCCGAGACCCTGGCCGCGTTCGAGGCGGCGAAGGGCTTCATGCCGGCGGACGAGGGCCTCGCCCTGTACGCGGCGGCCGTGCAGGCCGGGCGGCTCGGGCTGCCGCTGCTGGAGGTCGGCACCTACTGCGGCCGTTCGACGATCCTGCTCGCCGACGCCGCCCGCCGGGCCGGGGTCACCGCGCTCACCGTCGACCACCACCGGGGCAGCGAGGAGCAGCAGCCCGGCTGGGACTACCACGACCCGGAGACGGTCGACCCGGAGGTCGGCCTGATGGACACCCTGCCCACCTTCCGCCGCACCCTGCACCGGGCGGGCCTGGAGGACCACGTCGTCGCCCTGGTCGGCCGCTCCCCGCAGGTCGCGGCAATCTGGGGCACCCCGCTCGCCCTGGTCTTCATCGACGGCGGCCACACCGACGAGCACGCCACCGCCGACTACGAGGGCTGGGCCCCGCACGTGGCCGACGGCGGCCTGCTCGTCATCCACGACGTCTTCCCAAACCCGGAGGACGAGTTCACGGGCCAGGCCCCGTACCGCGTCTACCTCAGGGCGGTGAAGTCCGGCGCGTTCACGGAGGTGTCGGCGGCCGGCTCGCTGCGGGTGCTGCGGCGCACCGGCGCGGGAATCTGAGAGGGCGGCGCGTAGGGGGACGTCCGTTTCGCTCTGGTACGGCTTGCGTTCACTCACCCGGTGACGCACTCGAGCCGGGCGTCGCAAGACGGGTGAAGCCGGCGAGGCGCGGCGAGACGACGAAGGGGAAGGATGCGCCGTCGGGGGTCTTGAGGGCCGCCACGATGTCAGGGTCCGGTGCACCGAATATCTCGAAGTGCTGCACGGTGCAGTGCTCCATCACCTCGCGGATGTACGGATCCGAAAGCCGCCAGTGGGCGCGGACGGCCTCGGAGTCGCGGTAGAGCTGGAAGCTGTGCGCCAGCATCCGCTCCTCGTCGATGAAGACCTCGACCATGAGCTGAGGGCCGTGCTCTTGAGCGAACGCCACCGCCTGCGCGATGGCGCGCCGGAAACCGTCGAGGTGACCGTCCGTGATGCGCATGGTGTTGCGGAAGAGAAGGGTGCTGCTCTTTGCGATCTCCATGCGCCGAGTGTTGCCCCTCAACCAAGATTGAGGTCAAGGGTGAAGCCCAGCCGCCCGCCACCCGTCCGGCTGCCGCGCCCTGTGGGGCCCGGCGCCGGCCGCTAGGGTGGCAGGCGTGTCGTACGTAGGCCCGGACTTCGATCCACCCCGGCCCCGCCGCCCCCGGCGCGGCCCCGTGACCGTGGCGGTCGCCGCGCTGGTGCCGGGCGCGCTGCTCGGGTGGCTGGTGTACGAGGCGGTGGGGAGTCCGGGAGGCGACCGCGGTTCCGGCGGCGCCTCCGTACGCGCCTCCTCCGCCCCGGTGTCGAGCGCGCCGCCGCGGACCTCGCCCGGGGACGGCGCGGACGCCAAGGGGCCGAGCCCGTCCAGGACCCCCGCCGCCACCCGCACCCCGTTCTCCTCCGCGCCGGCCGCCACCGGCCCCCTCAAGGGCAAGGTCGTCGTCATCGACCCGGGCCACAACCCGGCCAACGTCCGGCACGCCACCGAGATCAACCGCAAGGTGAACATCGGAACGCACTGGAAGGAGTGCGACACCACCGGCACGTCCACCAACGCCGGTTACACGGAAGCCGAGTTCACGCTCGACGTGGCCCACCGGCTGCGCGCCCTCCTCCAACAGCAGGGCGCCACCGTGGAACTGACCCAGGACGGCGACCGGCCCTGGGGCCCGTGCGTGGACGAACGCGCCCGGATCGGCAACCGGGCGAAGGCCGACGCGGTGGTCTCGATCCACGCGGACGGCTCGGGGGCCGGCAACCGCGGCTTCCACGTCATCCTGCCGGGCAGCGTGCACGCGGGCGCCGCCGACACCCGCCCCATCGTCGGCCCCTCCCGCGACCTCGGCGAGCGCATCGCGGGCAACTTCGTCCGCGCCACCGGCAGCGCGCCCTCCAACTACGTCGGCGACGGCACCGGTCTCGTCACGCGCACGGACCTGGGCGGTCTCAATCTGTCAACGGTTCCCAAGGTGTTCATCGAGTGCGGGAACATGCGCGATAGCAAGGACGCGGCACTGCTGACCAGCGGCGCCTGGCGGCAGAAGGCGGCGCAGGGAATCTCTGAGGGAATCGTGAGTTTCCTGCGCGGGTAGCGATCGGCCGGCTGATGCGTACGGACACCCTGCTCGGGCGGACGATAGTGTCATCCGTACGATGAGGGGCCACCCCCGCGCTTCCCACCCGGGCCGGACGGCGACATGGTGACAGCGGCGCCTCTACCGACGACGAGACGACTGACGAAGGACCTGAAGTGAATATCCGCTCCCTCACTCGAGGCGACGGCGTGGTGATCGGAGCAGCGGTGTTGCTGTTCATCGCGTCGTTCCTCGGCTTCTACTCGTCCGACGGCGCCCCGGAGGGCCTGGACATGCCCAGCCTGTGGGGCAGCGGCCCGGTGCTGATGAGCGTCGTGCTGGCGGGACTCATCGGCGCCGCGCTCGTCGTCGTGAGCCACGGGCTGCCGCAGGCCCCGAAGGTCGCCGGTCTCGAACTGGGCCAGTTCGGCGTGGCGTTGACGCTGTTCGCCGCGTGGAGCGCGCTCGGCAACGTCTTCGACCCGGCGAGCGCGGCCAACAACTTCGGCTCGGGTTCCTCCGACGGCCCCGACGCCGGCATCGGCCTGATCCTCGCCCTCGTCGCCACGCTGCTGATGGCGGCCGCCGCCCTGGCCACCCCCCTGGTCCCCGCCCTGAAGGCCGCCCTCGTCCCGGCCCCGCGTCCGGCCGCGCCGCAGCCCTACGGCGCCCAGGCGCAGGGCGGTTACGGCTACCCGGGCGCGCAGCAGCAGCCGTACGGCGGTCAGCCGGGGCAGCCCGGGCAGCCCTACGGCGGTCAGCCGCAGCAGGCGCCGCAGCCGCCGGCCGCGGACTTCTCGCCGTTCTGGTTCGCCGTGCCGGTGCCGCGGCCGCTGTTCCCGGAGGACGGCTCGCCGACGCCGATCGCCGAACTGGCGCCGGGCACCTGGTACCTGGCGGTCGAGCAGCGCGGCGCGGCCCTGGTCGCGCAGACGCAGGACGGCCGTCGCGGCGTGCTCCAGGACACCTCGGGCATCCAGCGCGGCTGAGTTCCCGCAACCGTACGGCCCCGCACCCTCTTTGGGTGCGGGGCCGTTGGCATAGGCGAGGTGTCAACTCCGCTCGCCCGGACGGTGAACGAGGTCTCACACGGCCTTCACACCATGTTTCATCCGGCGTTCGAGGGCAACCCGAGGGATATGTCCCCTCGATATCGCAGTGGTTCGAGTTCCGCCGGGACGGTCATCGCGGTGATCGCCGACGTCATGGCCGTCATCCTCGGCCTGTGGATCCTGATGTACCTGCTCGAGGCCAACCCGGGCAACGAACTGGTCCAGTTCGTGCGGGACGCGGCCAATGTGCTGGCCGCCTGGTCGCGCGACCTGTTCACGTTCGACGCCGACTGGGCCCGGGTCGTCTTCGGTTACGGACTGGCCGCCGTGGTCTACCTCCTGGTCGGCCACGCCATCGCCAACCGCATGCAGCGGCACTGACGGCCTGACCCCTCAGCAGCAGTCGGGGTCCAGCCCCCTCGGCAGCGTGTCGCCGCCGAAGACCTGGCAGGTGGCCTCGTGGCCGCCGAGGGCGGCGACGGCGAGCAGCAGGGAACCGGCCGTCCAGGTGGTCAGTTCCCGGGGCCAGATCGCGTCGTCGTCGAAGACGTAACCCGTCCAGTACAGGCCGGTGTCCGCATCCCGCAGGTGCTGGATCGACTGGAGCACCGCCAGCGCCCGGTCGGATTCGCCCATCGCCCACAGCGCGAGGGCGAGTTCGGCCGACTCGCCGCCCGTGACCCACGGGTTGGGCACGACGCAGCGCACCCCGAGGCCGGGTACGACGAAGCGGTCCCAGCCCTCCTCGATGCGGGCCTTGGCCTCCGTGTCGGTGAGCGCGCCGCCCAGCACCGGGTAGTACCAGTCCATCGAGTAGCGGTCCTTGTCGAGGAACCGCTCCGGGTGACGGCGGATCGCGTGCCGCAGCATGCCGGCCGCCAGCTCCCAGTCGGGCTGCGGCTCCTCGCGCTGCTCGGCGATCGCCAGGGCGCAGCGCAGCGCGTGGTGGATGGAGGAGCAGCCGGTCAGCAGGGCGTCGGTGGTGGCCGTACCGTCCTCGTCACGGCGCCAGCCGATCTGTCCGCCGGGCTGCTGCAACTCCAGCACGAACTCCACGGCCGCGTACACCGCGGGCCACATGCGGTCCAGGAACGTGTCGTCCCCGGTGGACAGGTAGTGGTGCCAGACGCCCACGGCGATGTAGGCGACGAAGTTGGTCTCCCGGCCCCGGTCGGTGACCTCGCGGGCGTCGCCGTCGGCGTAGGCCGCGTACCAGGAGCCGTCCTTGTTCTGGTGCCGGGCCAGCCACAGGTAGGCCCGCTCGGCGGCCTCGTGCTCGCCGGCCGCGTCCAGCGCCATGGCGGCCTCGACGTGGTCCCAGGGGTCGAGGTGGTGGCCGCGGAACCACGGGATGGCGCCGTCCTCGCGCTGCACGGCGAGGATGCCGCGTACGGTGGCCGCGGCCTGTCCCGCGGTCAGCACCCCGGGCAGGACCAGGTGTTCCGTCCGGGGAGTGGTCACCGGTCGGCCGCCTCGGGCTCCGCCAGGCCCGGCAGGTGCGGCTTGGTCGCGTACACCACGAAGCTCTTGCCGATGAGCGGGTTCAGCGCCTGCTCCGCGAGCCGGGTCGCCAGCGGCTTCTTCATGATGTCCCAGACCAGCAGCTTGTGGTACGCCCGTACCGGCAGCGCCTTGTCGTTGTCGACGCCGAACGCGCACTTCAGCCACCAGTACGGGGCGTGCAGCGCGTGGGCGTGGTGGGTGCCGTACGGCTCGAGACCGGCCTCGCGGATCTTCGCCAGCAGTTCGTCGGCCTTGTAGATGCGGATGTGGCCGCCCTCGACCTCGTGGTAGGCGTCGGACAGCGCCCAGCAGACCTTCTCGGGTCCGTAGCGCGGCACGGTGACGGCGATGCGCCCGCCGGGCTTGAGCACCCGCACCATCTCGGCGAGGACCCCCTTGTCGTCGGGGATGTGCTCCATGACCTCGGAGATGATCACCACGTCGAAGGACTCGTCGGGGAAGGGCAGCGCCAGGGCGTCGCCCTCCATGGCGGTGGCGGTGGCGCCGGCGGGGGCCTCCCCGGCCTCCTTCATCGCCGCGAACCACTGGGCGACCTCGCGGATCTCCTCGCCGTTCTGGTCCAGCGCCACGACCTGGGCGCCGCGCCGGTAGCACTCGAAGGCGTGCCGTCCGGCTCCGCAGCCGAGGTCCAGGACACGGTCGCCCGGGGCGAGCGGGAACCGGGAGAAGTCGACGGTCAGCACGTGGCCCTGCTTTCGGGGTAGACGCCTTCAACATCCGGGGTGGCCGCGGGCGCGGCGGCCGGGGTGGGTGCGGGGCGGCCGGCGGTCGTCGCGGACCGGGGGGTGCCCGGTCCGGCCGCGCGGGCGATGGCCTCGCGGTACCGGGCCACGGTGCCTTCCGCGGCCCGGGCCCAGGTGAAGTGCCGCAGCACCCTGTCCCGGCCCGCCGCACCCAGCCGGGCGCGCAGCACGTCGTCGCCGAGCAGCCGGCTCAGGGCGGCGGCCAGCGCGCCCGCGTCGCCGGGCGGCACGGCGAGGCAGGTCTCGCCGTCGCGGCCGGCGACCTCCGGGATCGCACCGCCGGTGGTGGCGACGAGGGGGGTGCCGGTCGCCATGGCCTCCGCCGCCGGGAGCGAGAACCCCTCGTACAGCGACGGCACGCAGGCGGCCTCGGCCGAGCGGACCAGGTCGACGAGCTCCGCGTCGGATATGCCCTTGACGAACTCGACCGCGCCGTGCAGGCCGTACGCTTCGAGGGCCTGCGCGACGGGTCCCTCGGTGGGCTTCTTGCCGACCACGACGAGGTGGGCGCCGGGGTGCTCGGTGCGCACCTTCGCCAGCGCCTCCACGAGGAAGACCAGGCCCTTGAGCGGTACGTCGGCGCTGGAGGTGGTCACGATCCGGCCCGGCACCCGCGGCACCGACGGGTCGGGCGAGAAGAGGCCGGTGTCCGCGCCGATGTGCACCACGTGGATGCGGTCCTGACGGACGCCCAGGTGGTCGACGATCTCCGCGCGGGAGGTTCCGGACACCGTCAGCACCGACGGCAGGCGGCGGGCGACGCGCTTCTGCATGCGGGTGAAGGCGTACCAGCGGCGCACCGAGCAGCGCCGCTGCCAGGTCTCGGCGGCGTCCAGCTCCAACTGCCGGTCGACGGTGATGGGGTGGTGGATCGTGGTCACCAGGGGTGCGCCGAGGTCGCCGAGCAGTCCGTAGCCGAGCGTCTGGTTGTCGTGGACGACGTCGAAGTCGCCGCGCCGGGCGCGCAGGTGGCGGCGGGCGCGCAGCGAGAAGGTGAGCGGCTCGGGGAAGCCGCCGGTCCACATGGTGGCGACCTCGAGGGCGTCGATCCAGTCGCGGTACTCGTCGCGCTTCGGGGTGCGGAAGGGATCCGGCTGGCGGTACAGGTCGAGGCTGGGCAGCTCGGTCAGGCGCAGGCCGTCGTAGCCCTCGTCGAGGACGGGGTAGGGCTGCGCGCCGATGACCTCGACCTGGTGGCCGAGGCGGGCCAGCTCGCGGGACAGATGCCGGACATAGACGCCCTGGCCCCCGCAGAACGGGTTTCCCTTGTAGGTGAGGAGCGCGATGCGGAGCGGTCGCAAGCCGTCGGAGGCAGACCCCTCCAGGGGCCCGGCCTGACTGGCCTCAGCGGTCACTCTGGGCCCCCTTCTCCCTGCACTGTCCCGCGAGATTACGCCGGGACGCTAATCTAGAACAAGTTTCAGAGTTGATCGTTCCGAGGGTCCGAATCTACCGGCAGGTAAGGGCGCTGTGGCCAGTGGATCAGGTGATTCACGCCACGGCACAGCCCGTGCCCTGCTGTCCGGTCACCCGGGCCTCACCGACGGTCACGGAACACGGGACCCATGCCTGCGGAGGCCAAGGTGAACAAGGCGGACAGCCCGGCCGCGCCCCTCACCGAGCGGCAGGAGGCACGCCGCCGCCGCATCCTGCGCGCGAGCGCGCAGCTGGCCGGCCGGGGCGGGTTCGAGGCGGTGCAGATGCGGGAGGTCGCCGAGTCCTCGCAGGTGGCGCTCGGGACGCTGTACCGCTACTTCCCCTCCAAGGTCCATCTGCTGGTCGCCACGATGCAGGACCAGCTGGAGCACCTGCACGGCACGCTGCGCAAGAAGCCGCCGCAGGGCGAGACGGCGGCCGAGCGGGTCGCCGAGACGCTGATGCGGGCCTTTCGCGCGCTCCAGCGCGAGCCGCACCTGGCCGAGGCGATGGTCCGGGCCCTGACGTTCGCCGACCGCAGTGTCTCGCCCGAGGTGGACCAGGTCTCCCGGCAGACCACGGCGATCATCCTGGACGCCATGGGCCTTCAGGACCCGGCCCCCGGGCAGCTGGCGGCGGTGCGGGTCATCGAGCACACCTGGCACTCGGCGCTGATCACCTGGCTGTCGGGGCGGGCCTCCATCGCGCAGGTGAAGGTGGACATCGAGACGGTGTGCCGCTTGATCGACCTGACCGCTCCGAGAGTTCCGTGACCGCCCTCCTGGGCCTGTCCGGCAGGTCTCGCCGGACAGGCCCCGGGCCTGGGGAGCAGCTCAGCGCTTCAGGGTGAAGGCGAAGTCGCCGCAGACCCTGCCGCCCAGCCGGACCGCCGATACGAGGTTCCCCTCGGTGACCAGCCGCTCGACCTCGGCCCGCGCCAGGCGGCACCCTTCGGCGATCAGCCGCACCGGCCGGACGGGGACCGGCGCCGCGAAGCGGACCGAGACGTCGAGCACGTCACGGTCCATGTGATCCGATCCGCCGGTGTCGAGGCGCCAGGCGCCGTCCCAGTCGAGGGCGATGCGATTGCGGCGCCGCACGACCGGATCGCAGAGCAACTCGGCTGCCAGGCCGAGGTCGTTGGCATGCAGCCGGTCCAGCAGCCCGGGCGGTACGGAGCGCACGTTCCTCCGCTCCAGGACCGTGAGCTTCGCCGTCTGTCCGCACGCGGTACAGAGCACGAGGAGCCAGGCGTCGATGCGTTTGTGGTGGGCGTTGACGCGGAACTTGCCGTCGGCCCGGAAGCGCTCCGAGGCGCACGTGTGGCAACGGCGGAGGACCAGCGGAAGGCAGGTGGGTACGACCACCCAGTTCGTGAGCACAGAAGTACACCGGTTTCAGTGAGAAATCCGCAGCAGGAAGCAGCGCGGCACGCAGCTGCGCGACGCGCGACCGATCAGCGCTCGGGGTGTCTCACACGGTGTACAACGGCACGTCCTTCGTCAGACGACTCGGTCCGGCAGCACGGTAAGGGCGCACGGCGGCGCTCTTCCACTGGTTTTCGGGCGCCTCACCGCCGCATCCCGGCCGGACCACGCACCTACCCGACCGGTGCCAGGCCGCTCCAGCTCCGCCCGGTCACCACCTGCCCGGCCCACCGCTCAAGCAGGCGCCGGGCCTCCTCCTGCGGCGCCGCGAGGGACACCCGCTGCGCGCCCACGTGGACGGTCCGCTGCTGCTCGCGCGTCCCCTGGTCGCAGCAGGAGCACAGCGTCCGCACGCTGCTCGCGGGCTCGGCGCCGAAACCGTGGTCGGTGAACAGCGCCACCAGCGCCTCCAGGTCGGCCGCCGCCGCGGCGCCCACCGTCACCTCCAGGGTGGGCAGGCCGGACGCCTCGAAGAGCATCAGCTCCTCGAAGACCGGGTAGGTCACGCCGTCGACGACCCGCTCCCCCTGGGGGTCGCCGTCGTGCACGACGATCTCGCCGTAGCGCCGCCCGGCCGAGACGGGGACACTGACGACCCTGCCGCGGGTGGGGCACAGCCGCTCGACCCACACCACCTCCCGCTCCCCCGCGGTGTCGAGCCGTACACAGGCGTGACCGAAGCGGCCGGTTATCTCGCCCTCGCCGTCGGGCAGTTCGATCCCGAAACCGGCCCAGGCGTCCCGGGCGGTGGCCCAGTCGCGCTGGATGGTGGCCGCGATCCCGAGGTTCCAGTAGGCGGGATCGCCCTCGCCGCGCGGGGCGCGGGCCGCCGCCTCGCGGCCGAGCTCGTAGGCCTCGTCCCAGTTGCGCAGGAACTTGTGGGCGAGCGCGGCGTCGTACCACCACACCGCGCTCGGCTCCGCGTCGGGGAAGTGCGCGAGGACCTGCTCGAGCAGGCCGGCGGCGCGCAGCCACTCCTCCGCCTCCCAGGCCGTGTACGCCTGCCTGATCAGCTCCTTGACCTCGGACTTGTGCACTCTTCCCCACCCTGCGTTCGATCCGGTGAAACCGCAGGAGAGTATCCCGGGCCGGCACCGCCCGGTCCGGGCCCGCGAGGGCCGAAGTCCCTGACCGGACCCACCTAGCGGCGTGCAGCGGTCGTGCGCACCCGGGCGCCGTTGCCGCCGGCGCACCCTGACCTGCCCGCGCGGGACCGCCTCAGTGCAGCAGGCTCCGGATCAACTCCTGAGCGTCGTAGAGGAGTTCGGTCTCCTCGCGGCTCATCGTCGGCTGGGCGGTACGGCGGCGCAGGGCCAGCGGCAGTCCTGCCGCCGTACGCGGCGACGGGTCGGCGAGCAGGGCGTCCAGCATCGGGCGGGCGACGCCAGCGAGCGGGTCCGGGGCGACGGCGACCTGGGCGAGGATCACCGCGGACATGGCCCAGTCCAGCCCCGGGTCGCCCTCCTCGGTGTTGGACCAGTCGATGACGCGGGGGCCGCCGGGCGTGAGCAGGACGTTGTCGGGGTGCAGGTCGAGGTGCAGGACACGGACGGCCGGGTCAGTGGAGTGACGGGCCGGCACCTGGTGCAGGCGGAGGAGGAGCCGGGCGAGAACAGCCCCGGCCTCCCCGGGGCTGAAGGAACCCGCCAGGCAGGCCTGGAGCATCGTCGGCCCGGGCAGCCGTTCCATCACTAGGTCCGTGCGCGAGGACCGGTCGAGCCGTACCCGGGGCACGGGGTAGCCGTACCGGCCCACGTGCGCCATCACCGCCGCCTCGGCGGTGGCGTCACCCCAGCCGTTCCGGTCGCGGCGCAGCACCCACGCCTCGTCGATCTCGTACACGTCGGCCGAGCGACCGGAGCCGAGCAGCCTGCCGGGGGGTGTGGGCATGACCCGAAGGTATTCGACGCCGATCACATTCCATGTTGCCCGGTGTGGTGAAGCGCCCCACATGACGTGGCTCACCTACGAGCCGGGCCGTACCGCGGACGGACGGCCGCGGCGCACCACACCGTGCTGACCTGCGCGTTGAGAATCGCCGCACGGCAGCCCGTCGCCTCCCATGCGATCTGCGGCGGCCCCCTGGATCCCCGGAGTCGCCGCCTTCGCCGTCCCGGTCGCTAGGAGACGCGTTCGGGGCCTTCGCCGTCGGGGACGGAGGGTCGGGCCGGGCCATCCGTGGGGCCGCCCGGTTCGTGCACGAATGCCAGGATGCCGTGGACCTGACGCAGGGGGTGGGTGTCGTTCCTGCGGCGCGCGAACCGGTCCAGCAGGTCGTAGCCGGCGACCAGCACCACTTCGTTGCCGCCGTACGACTCCAGGTTGACCACGGCCGCCTCCAGCAGCCCGATCTCGCGGGGCAGCAACGGGATGTGACGGCGGCCCTGCACCGAGGCCAGCCCGGCTCGGGCACACAGCGAGGGGATGAGGACGGTGCCGCTCGCCTCCGCGATCGTCTCCTCGTCCGCGTCACTCAACTCGGCCAGGCGGGCGTGCGCGTGCTCGAGGATCCCGACGAGAGTGACCATTTCCTGCAGGGCCAGGGCGATGGCGTCCGAAGTGGTGGGTGGGGATTCCTGGGGGCGGCCACGGCGGCGTCGGGGCATCACGGTGCTCCGGAGAGAAGGCCTTGACGGAACGGGACGCCTCTTGAGATCCGGCCCGACTGCGCCACGGCTGAGAGAGCAGGGGTCAAGCGACAAAAGGAGTATGACATGAAACGTTTCGGCGTCGCCGGGGGATCGCCCCCGGGCGGTATCGGTCAGCTCCGTGCCGGGTCCCTGACCGGCTGCCGCTCGTCACCGCCGACCGCCACCGCCCGTACCCCCCGCGCCCGCGGCCCCTGGAACAGGTACGTCAGAGCGAAGCCCGCCACGACGACCGCCGCCCCGCCGGCCGCGTCCAGCACCCAGTGGTTGCCGGTCGCCACGATCGCCGCGACGGTGCACAGGGGGTGCAGTAGCCCCAGCGCCCTCAGCCACGGCGTCGGCGCGAGGAGCATGATGACCAGACCGCACCACAGCGACCAGCCGAAGTGCAGCGACGGCATCGCCGCGTACTGGTTGGTGAGCGCGGTGAGCGTGCCGTAGTCCGGCTGGGAGAAGTCCTGCACGCCGTGGACGGTGTCGATGATGCCGAGCCCCGGCATCAGGCGCGGCGGCGCCAGCGGGTAGAGCCAGAAGCCGGCCAGCGCGAGCAGGGTGGTGAAGCCGAGGGCGGAGCGGGCCCAGCGGTAGTCGACCGGGCGGCGCCAGTACAGCACGCCGAGGACGCCGAGCGGGACCACGAAGTGGAACGACGTGTAGTAGAAGTCGAAGAAGTCCCGCAGCCAGTCGATCTTCGCCACGGCGTGGTTGACCGCGTGCTCGACGTCGATCCGCAGGAAGCGTTCGAGGTCGTGGATCTGGTGGCCGTGCTCCTCGGCCCGGGCCCGGCCGGCCGCGTTGCTGCCGCCGGTCGCGGCGAGCCGGACCATGGAGTAGCCGGCGTACGTGACCCTGATCAGCAGCAGTTCCAGCAGGAGGTTCGGGCGGGTGAGCACCCGGCGCAGGAACGGCAGCAGGGGGACGCGCCGGAAGCGGGTGGGTACGGCCGGGGCGTACCCGGCGGGGATCGGCGACTGGTAGGACGGCGAGGTGCGGGAGAGGAACGGTACGGCGGTGGCGGCGGCGAGCGCGGCCAGCAGGACGATGTTGTCCCGCAGCGGGAACAGCGCCCCGATGTTGGGCACGATCATCTTCGCCGGCAGGGTCATGACGAGGATGACGGCGACGGGCCACACACAGCGGTCGGAGGCGCGTGCGCCGACCCGTCCGACAGCCGTCAGCAGCACCCACAGCAGCTGGTGCTGCCAGGCGGTGGGCGAGACGGCGATCGCGGCGCAGCCGGTGACGGCCACGGCGAGCAGCAGCTGGCCGTCCCGGGCGTAGCGCACCGCGCGGCGCAGGCCCAGGGCGACGACGGCCGCGCCGAGTGCCAGGAAGAGCGCGATCTCCAGCGGGCCGGTCAGGCCGAGGCGCAGCAGGGCGCCGTGCAGGGACTGGTTGGCGAGGTCGTCGGCCCGGCCACCGAGGCCGACGCCCGCCATGTGGTGCACCCAGTAGGCGGCGGAGTCGTGCGGCATCGCGGCCCAGGCGAGGCCGGTGGCAGCGGCGAACGTGGCGCCGGTGCAGAGCGCGGCCCGTCTGCGGCCGGTGCACCACAGCAGGGGCGCGAAGAGCAGCAGGGTGGGCTGGAGCGCGGCGGCGACCCCGAGGCACACGCCGCTGGCGCGCTGGCCGTGCGCCACGAAGCAGCCCAGCAGGACGAGCAGGACGGGCAGGACGCTGGTCTGGCCCAGGTGGAGGGTGTTGCGGACCGGCAGGGACAGCATCAGCAGGCTGATGGCGACCGGCGCGGCGAGCAGCGCCGTACGGCGTCCGACGGGCTGCGGCAGGGCCCGGGCGGCGACCAGGCCGAGCGCGGCGACCAGCAGCAGCGTGCCGAAGGTCCAGCCCCAGCCGAGGGCCTGTTCAGCCGATCGCGTGAGGGGCTTGAGCACCAGCCCGTTGAACGGGGTGCCGGTGAAGCGCGTCGAGTCGTACAGCGAGCCGTTGACCTGCAGCACGCCGTCGGGCCCGACCCAGGTCTCCAGGTCCGTCAGCCGCTCCCCGCGCGGGGTGCGCACGACGACGGCCACCTGCCGTACGGCGAGGACCGCGGCGATCAGCCACAGCCCGAGGCGGGCCACGCGCAGGCGCGCCCTGACCTCGCCGGCGGCCGTCGTCCCGAACGCCCGTGCCGGCCGTCCGCCGTCTTCCGCGTCAGCCACGCCTCGTCGGCCTCCCGCCCCGTCCGTCCACCAAGAAGGTCCCGCCCCTCGAGGAAGACGCGGGCCACCCCCGCTTCACCTGACACCCGCCTCCCTTTTGTCCGGATGACGATAGTGCGCGGGAGTTGTCCTTGCCTCCTGTGAACGCGAGAAGGATCACATCGGGTTCCGGGCGGAACCGTGTGCGAAGGGGCATACGTACCTGCGTATCGACCATTCGGATGCAGCGTGCATCGATCGGCGCACGGCCCGTGAGCGGCACAGATGCGCCTATCGTCGCTTTTCGGCCCGCCGACAGCGTCGCCGCGCGGACCGTGCCCCTGTCCCCGTCGAAAGGTAGGCGAGCCCCGTTTTGCCGATTGCCCCAGCCGTCGCTCACCCGTCCCTGCAGAAGACCGGATACGCGCACACCCCCGACGCCACCGTCACCGACCCCGCGCTGGTCCGGCGCGCCGTGAAGGCGGCCGCGCTCGGCAACGCCATGGAGTGGTTCGACTTCGGTGTCTACAGCTACATCGCGGTCACACTGGGAAAGGTCTTCTTCCCCTCCGGCAACCCGACCGCCCAGCTGCTGTCCACGTTCGGCGCGTTCGCCGCGGCCTTCCTGGTCCGCCCGCTGGGCGGCATGGTGTTCGGCCCGCTGGGCGACCGGATCGGCCGGCAGAAGGTCCTCGCCCTGACCATGATCATGATGGCCGCGGGCACCTTCGCGATCGGCCTGATCCCCTCGTACGCCACGATCGGCGTGGGCGCGCCGCTGCTGCTGCTGGCGGCCCGGCTGGTGCAGGGCTTCTCCACCGGCGGTGAGTACGCGGGCGCGTCGACGTTCATCGCCGAGTACGCCCCCGACCGGCGGCGCGGGTTCCTCGGCAGCTGGCTGGAGTTCGGCACGCTGGCGGGCTACATCGGCGGGGCCGGGCTCGTCACCGTCATGACGGCCCTGCTCTCCGCCGACGACCTGGTCTCCTGGGGCTGGCGCGTCCCGTTCCTGATCGCGGGCCCGATGGGCGTCATCGGGCTGTACCTGCGGCTGCGGCTGGAGGAGACCCCGGCGTTCGCCGCGGAGGTCGCGAAGGCGGAGGCCGCCCGGCCCAAGGTGCCGCTGCGGGAGATGCTGGCCGGGCAGTGGCAGGCGCTGCTGCTGTGCGTGGGTCTGGTGCTGGTCTTCAACGTCACCGACTACATGCTGCTGTCGTACATGCCGAGCTACCTGACCAGTGAGCTGCACTACGACGAGACGCACGGCCTGTTGGTCGTCCTCGCCGTGATGGCGCTGATGATGATCGCCCAGCCGTTCATGGGCGCGCTGACCGACCGGGTGGGCCGCCGCCCGGTCATCGCGGCGGGCTGCGCGGGCTTCCTGCTGCTGTCCGTCCCCGCCCTGCTGCTGATCCGCCAGGGCAGCCTGGCCGCCGTGGGGCTGGGGATGGCCGCGCTGGGCCTGCTGCTGGTCTGCTTCACGTCGGCGATGCCGTCGGCGCTGCCGGCCCTGTTCCCGACCCGGGTCCGCTACGGCTCGCTGTCGATCGGCTTCAACGTCTCCGTGTCCCTGTTCGGCGGCACCACCCCGCTGGTGGTCACGGCCCTGATCGGCGCGACCGGGAACATGATGATGCCCGCCTACTACATGATGGCCGCTGCCGTCGTCGGCGGCTTCGCCGTCTGGCGCATGACGGAGTCGGCGGGCCGCCCCCTCCCGGGCTCGGCCCCGTCGGTGGAGTCCGCCTAGCCACGGGCAGGCGTGCCGCCTGCCCGTGGCTCCGCGCGCCCACCCCGGCGCCGAGCACCTCACTGCGCCGGCGAACAGCCGTCCTAGGAGCGGTAAGGGAGCCGCAACGACGAGTCCGTGTGGAGGGTGATGCGCACCGGCAGATACGTGGTGGCGTCCAGCGGCGCCTCTCCGCTGCCGGACCCGCGCGCGTAGCGCGGATGGGCGCCGCCGCTGATCTGCCACCGTATGCGGTGCCCCGCGGCGAACCGGTGGGCGGTGGAGCTCATCGGCACGGTGATCCGCGCGGCCGCCTGGCCGGTGGTGCGGACCCTGCCCAGGCCGTCGCAGACGTTGACGGAGCGGCCGTCGTCATCCACGTCGCACAGGCGGGTGAAGACGTCGGCGTGCCCGGTGTCCGTGGTGACCGACAGCCGCGCGGAGACAGGCCCCAGGATGTCCACGGGCTCGGTCAGAGGCGGACTGGTGAAGGTCACGACGTCGTCCCGGGCCTCCAGCGCGGCGTTGTCGCGGGGCCCGGCCGTCCGGGAGAGCAACGGCCCGCCGAGGGACGGGGTCGGGTCGGCCGGGTCGTAGCGGAACGTCGTCAGCGGTACGGATCCCGCGGGGGCCTGCCGCAGGAGATGCCCGTCCGGGGCGGGATGCCACGAGGTGGCCGTGGACTTGGGCGGCCAGCCGTCCAGGTCCCGCCAGGCGTCCTCGCCGCCGAGGTGCACCCGCACCGGGGTGGGCCGCAGCCCGGACGGGTCGTCGCACAGATGGGCGCGCAGCCAGGCGAGGCTCTCGGCGAAGACCTCGGGCCAGCCCTGCTGCAGGGCGGAGGTGTGTGTCCAGGGCCCGACGAGCAGCGCGGTCTCGCACCCGGCCCGCCGCAGCCGCTCGTACTGCTCGAAGGTCTGGTCCGCCAGCACGTCGTGCCACCCGGTGACCAGGGCCGTGGGCACCGTGAGCCGCTCCGCGGCCTGGGCCGGTGACGCCCCGTGCCAGTAGGCGTCCTGGGCGTCCGGGTGGCTCAGCACCTCCTCCAGCCAGGGCACCTCGCCGCCGAGGGCGGAGGCGTACGCCCCGCGCAGGGGCGTCGCCATGGTGACGGCACGCAGGCGGCGCTGGAGGCGCAGCGTCGCCTTCATGAACGGCGCCATGCCCCGGTGCTGGTAGGTCATCCCGACGCCGACGGCGAGGGCGTTCTCCAGGCGCAGCGCACCGTCGGCGTGGAAGAGGGCGTGGGGATCGTGCAGGCCCACCTGCACCACCATGGCCCGCAGTTCCGGCGGCGGGTCGAGGGCGAGGGCCCACTGCACGTAGCCGAGGTAGCTGGGGCCGACGGTGCCGAGCACTCCGTCGAACCAGGGCTGCCCGCGCAGCCAGGACACCGTGGCCTGCCCGTCGGCGGCCTCGTTGCGCCACAGGTCGAACGCGCCGCCCGAACCGCCGGTGCCGCGGCAGCTCTGCAGCACCACGTGGAAGCCCTGCTCGGCGAAGAGCAGCCCGTACATGGCGGACCACGGCAGGCCCCGTCCGTAGGGCGAGCGGACCAGGAGGGTGGGGAAGTCGCCTTCCGCGCGTGGGAAGTAGTGGTCGGTGACCAGCGGGCTGCCGTCGGCGGCGGGCACCTTCAGCCCCCGCTCCCACCGGACGTCGTGACGTCCGGGCGGCAGACGCCGCCAGGTCGCCCTCATCATCCGCGCCAACAGGGGCGGCTTTCCGGCGGCGGGCGGCGCCCAGGACGGCCGGGCCTCGGCACCGGGCATGCGTGATGGCATTGTTCGGTTCCCCTCCTCATTTCCGTACGCTGTACGAGAATAGAGGATGCTTGGATGACCTTGGCAAGGGCCACCGCCGCGACCAGGGAAAGGAGTCCATGACCGTGCCCCAGGACACGAACCCCGGCAGCACGGGCTTCGACCCGGAACAGCTCTGGCTGCGCCCCGCCGAGCCGCGCCGCGGCCGCAAGCCCTCCTTCAGCCGCGAGGCGATCACGGCGGCGGCCGTCGCCCTGGCCGACGCGGAGGGACTCGAGGCGGTCACCATGCGGCGGGTCGCCGCCGAGGTCGGCGCCGGCGTCATGTCGCTCTACAGCTACGCCCCCGACAAGGAGACCCTGCTGGAACTGATGGTCGACCACGTCAGCGGCGAACTGCCGCTCACCACCCCCCTCAGCGGCGACTGGCGCGCCGACCTGAAGGCCATCGCCCACCTCCAGCGCGACCTGATGCTGCGCCACCCCTGGCTGCCCGCCGCCCTGTCCACGCGCCGCACCCCCGGCCCCCGCACCCTGGCGTTCCTGGAGCGGGCCCTGGCCGCCCTGCGGCCGACCGGCCTGGACGGTGCCGCGCGACTGGAGGTCTTCGCCCAGCTCACCGCCTTCGTGGCCGGGCACGTCACCTACGAGATCTCGCAGACCGCGGCCGGGCGGTCCCCCGAGCGGAACGCGGCCGAGGCCCGCTACCTCGCCGCCGTCGCCGCCGACGGCCACCATCCCGAACTCGCCGAGGCCCTGGCCTGCCCCGCGCGCCCCGTCACCCCCGAAGCCACCTTCACCCGGTTCCTCAACCGCCTGATCGACGGCCTCGGCACCGACTGACCGCGCCCCGGTGGCAGGGGCGACACACGGGCGGACCACCCGGCCGCGCGGCGACGTGCTCGCGGCTATAGTCCACCACCGGGAGCGACCGGTCAGTGGCTCTCAGTGGCCAGACGAAAGGCTTGGGTGCATGAGCGACTCGCAGCTCTGGGACGACGTCGACGCCTATTTCACCACCCACCTCGCGCCCAACGACGAGGTCCTGGAAGCCGCCCTGCGCGACAGCGAGGCCGCCGGGCTGCCGCCGATCAGCGTCACGGCGAACCAGGGCAAGCTCCTCCAGCTCCTCGCCCAGATCCAGGGCGCCCGGCAGATCCTGGAGATCGGCACGCTCGGCGGCTACAGCACCATCTGGCTGGGCCGCGCCCTGCCCGCCGACGGCCGCCTCGTCTCCCTGGAGTACAGCCCGAAGCACGCCGAGGTCGCCACCCGCAACCTCGCCCGGGCCGGCCTCGACAAGATCGTCGAGGTGCGGGTCGGCCCGGCCCTGGAGTCGCTGCCCCAGCTGGCCGACGAGAACCCGCCCCCGTTCAACCTGGTCTTCATCGACGCCGACAAGGCCAACAACCCGCACTACGTCGAGTGGGCCCTGAAACTCACCAGCACGGGCAGCCTGATCGTTGTGGACAACGTCGTCCGGGGCGGCCGGGTGATCGACGCGGACAGCACCGAGCCGGACATCCGGGGCACCCGCGCCGCGATCGAGCTGATCGCCGGGCACCCGAGACTGAGCGGCACGGCGATCCAGACGGTCGGCGGCAAGGGCTACGACGGCTTCGCCCTGGCACGCGTCCTGGCCTGAGCGCTGCTCAGGACTCGGGTATCGGGCCGCAGATCAGGCCGATGCCCGGCCCGGCGCCGATCAGGTACTGCCCGGCTGTCCTGCGAGGGCGACGGGCCCCCGCCGCACGTGAGCCCCCACCGCCGCGCACAGCCGGTGCCACGCCTGTACGGCGACGCGCGCTACGTCCCGCAGGCCCTGGAACGCCGCGCGACGCTCACCGGCGGGCCCGGCCGCCGTGAACGAGGGCGTCCTGCTGGAGCGGGGCCCGACGGGCCGGCGCCCGCACCGGCGGTCATGCCTCGTGGTAGAAACCCACGTTGACGCTGCGCGGGGCGGTGCGGTCCTGGATGACGACCTCGCCGCTGGCGCCCCGGGGCAGCGGCACGGTGCCGCCGTAGGCGAGGGGCTGGGTGTACTCCCCGAGCGTCAGCCGGACCTCGGAGGAGGGGTCGGGCTGCGAGCCGCGCAGCCAGGTCAGCTGCCAGCTGCCGTCGGGCCCGCACTGGAACTCCAGGTGGACACGCGAGACGAACAGCCAGTCGTCCGGTGTCGCGAGCCGGCACACCGACCTGTCGCGGCCCACCCGCAGCACGGCGCCCGGCTCGCTGGGCGCGTCGGCCATCAGCATGCCGGCCGTGGCGCCCGCGTCCGCCGCGGAGACGGCGGCCATGGTGAGTTCGAGCACGTGCGCTCCTCCTAGGACATGGGCGGCCGGGAACGGCCTTGCGCGGTGGCCTGGTTGCCCACCGCCGCCGCATGATAAATCGCCCCGGGGCACGGCGTCCGGCACAATGGCCTCATGACCGAGCGAAAGCCACCCGGTGTTCCGTTCGAGTCCTGGGCCGAGAAGCAGATCCGCGACGCCAAGGCGCGCGGCGACTTCGACCGGCTGCCCGGAGCGGGTGAGCCCCTCCCCCGGGACCTGGAGACGTCGTACGACGAACTGTGGTGGGTGAAGCGCAAGCTGGCCCGTGAGGGCGTCTCGGTCCTGCCGCCGTCCCTCGCCCTGCGCAAGGAGGCGGAGGACGCGCTGAAGGCGGCCTACGCGGCCCCCTCGGAACGGGCCGTGCGGAAGATCCTGACCGACATCAACGCCAGGATCCGCGACATGATGTTCAAGCCGCCGCCCGGCCCCCCGCTGGGAATGAAGCCGTACGACATCGACGAGGTCGTACGCCGGTGGCGGGAGCGCCGGGCGGCGAGGTGAGCGCGGGGCCTGTCACACGCGGAGCAGCCGCTCCGCCAGCTGGCGGTAGTCCCGCAGGGCGAGCCGGAGTTGCTCGGTGTCGGTGCCGGCCGTCGCCTTCCCGCCGCCCGCGTCGTCGGACTGCCAGGACATCCGCAGCGTGCGACGGCGCTGGGTCACGGCCTCGGTGAAGCGGGCGGCGATCTCCTCCAACGCGTGGTCGGCCTCCTCGACGGCGTCGCGGGGCCGGTCGACGAACTCGGCGACGGCGTGCTGCAGCCGCGCGGCGAGCTTGTCGCACTCCTCGCCGGGCAGCAGCCGGCCGGAGCCGTCCCCGCCCGGGGTGCCGGTGTCCGCCGCGCGGGTCTCACCGGCGCCGCGCACCTGGCCCGCGGCCGTCCCGGCGGTGGTGCCGGCGGTGGTGCCGGGCCTGGTGCCCGCCGCCGCGGACGCGGTGTTCCCCGTACCGGTGCCCAGAGCGGTCTCGTCGCGGGCGTCGGGGGCCGTCTGGCCGTGGCCGGCGGGTGTGCCGTCGCCGGGCAGCCGGGTCATGTCGGACATGTGCCTCAACTCTCCTTCGCCTGACGCCGGTGGAACAGGGGCAGGTGACCGCCGCGGGCCGTCGAGGTCCCGCGTCCGCCGTCCACGGCGGCCCGGTGGCGTCCGCCGTCGTGACGGCCGCCGTGCACCAGCTCCTCGAACAGGGCGCGGGCCTCGACCATGGCCTCACGCATCTCCTCCGTGTCCGCGCCGCCGTCCTGGGCACCGTTCACGCGGGCCTGCGCCACGCGGTGGACGCGCCGGTAGCCGTCGACGTGGTGGGCGTGGTGCACGGACAGTGCGGCGAACTGCTCCTCGTAGTGCCCGCCGTCCGGGAAGCCCCGGGCCGCGGCCAGCTCGGCGAGCAGCCGGTCCGCCTCGGCGACCGCCTCCGAGGGCGAGTCGACGAACCGTTCCTGGGCGGCCGTCCAGCGCGCCTCGAACTGCTGGCGCTCGGCGGGTTCCAGGTCCCGCTGGCGCAGGGCGCCGTGGCGCTCCACGCGTGCGGCGAGCTCGCGCTCGGCCGCCTTGGCGTCCCCGTCGTGCCGGGCGACGGCCCGGTCGTACTCGGGCCCGAAGCGCCGCCTGAGGCTCGTACCGCCTCGGCCGCCACGGGAACGCAGGGTCAGGACGGCCGCGAGGAGGACCACGGCCGCCACGATCACGATCAGAGCGATGATCACGCCTGTGGACATGAATGCCTTCCGGGTTCTCGACCCAACCGGCCCCTGTCGGACCGGCTCGCCCCTCGGGTAGCCCCGGCGACCGGCCTCAAACGAGGCCCATGCCCTACCGGGGGCGGGCCCGGCATCCGGATCCCCGGACGCGCCCTCCCGGCCCGCGGCCACGGGTGCCCCTACGAGGTCAGGGACTCGGTACGAGCGCCCGCTCTCAACGAGCCCGTTCCACCGGCCGTTCCCGTTCCGAGCCGCACAGCTCCCCGTTCAGTTCCGTGACCAACTGCACCAGGTCCGTGGACCGTTGCGGTCCCCACCAGTCGCCGAGGAACTCCGCGAGGGACTCCTCGCGGGCCCGCGACAGCCGGTCGGCGACCTCGTGTCCCTGGTCCGTGAGCACCAGGTCCAGCCCCTGCCGCACGGCGAGCCGGCGTTCCTCGACCTGACGGACCGCGTCCATGATCACGGCCAGCGGTACGGGGACGCGCTCGGCGAGCAGGGCCGGCTCGACCGAGCCGTACCGCTTGATCCGCAGCAGCAGCCAGCTGGCGGCGGGCAGCAGGTCGTACCCGGCCCGCTCGGTGATCGTGCGGTAGATCTCCCGCCGGCCCTCCCGCGTGCCGAGCACCGACAGCGCCCGGCACACCTCGTCGTACGACGACCGCTCCACCGGGTTGCTGGCGAACGTCTCGGTGCCGTCGGGCGCCGTCACGGACCCGCGCAGCCGGTCCTCCTTCAGGAACCAGGCCAGGAGGAAGGCGAGGAACGCGACGGGAGCCGCGTACAGGAAGACGTCCGTGATGGACGAGGCGTACGCGTGCAGGGCCGCGGGCCGCAGCCCGGGCGGCAGGGCCGCGATTCCGCGCGGGTCGGCCTCCAGCGCGTCCGCCGACAGGCCTGCCGGCAGCCGTACGCCCCGGAGCGCCTCCGCCAGCTTCTCCCCCAGCCGGTTGGCGAAGATCGTGCCGAAGATCGCGACACCGAACGACGCCCCGATCGACCGGAAGAAGGTCGCGCCGGACGTGGCGACGCCCAGGTCCTCGTACGCGACGGCGTTCTGCACGATGAGGACCAGGACCTGCATCACCAGGCCCAGCCCGAGCCCGAACACGAAGAAGAAGCCGCTCATCTCGGCCGTGGAGCTGCCCTCGTCGAGCCGGTGGAGCAGCAGCAGCCCGAGGGTCGTCACGGCGGTGCCCGCCACCGGGAACACCTTCCAGCGGCCGGTCCGGCTGACGATCTGCCCGGACAGCGTCGAGGACAGCAGCAGACCGAACACCATCGGCAGCATGTGCACACCGGACATCGTCGGTGAGACGCCCTGCACGACCTGCAGGAAGGTCGGCAGATAGGTCATCGCGCCGAACATGGCGAAGCCGACGACGAAGCTGATGACCGCGGACAGGGTGAATGTGCGGGTCCGGAACAGCTTCAGCGGCAGCACGGGCTCGGCGGCCCGCCGCTCCACGGCCACGAACGCGACGGCCAGGACGACCCCGAGCACCGCCAGCCCGACGATCTGCGGCGACCCCCAGCCCCACGTCGTCCCGCCGAGCGAGGCGACCAGCACCAGGCAGGTGGCGACGGAGGCGATGAGGAGGGTGCCGAGGTAGTCGATGACATGCGGGGTGCGCCGGCGCGGGATGTGCAGCACCGTCGCGATGACCGCGAGCGCGACGACTCCGACCGGCAGGTTGACGTAGAACACCCACCGCCAGCTCAGGTGCTCCGTGAAGAGCCCGCCCAGCAGCGGCCCGAGCACACTGGTCGCGCCGAACACCGCCCCGAACAGCCCCTGGTAGCGCCCGCGTTCGCGGGGCGACACGATGTCACCGACGATCGCCATCGACAGCACCATCAGCCCGCCGCCGCCCAGGCCCTGCACGGCCCGGAAGGCGATCAGCTGGCCCATGTCCTGCGCCATGCCGCACAGCGCCGAACCGGCCAGGAAGAGCACGATCGCGATCTGGAACAGGTTCTTCCGCCCGTACTGGTCGCCGAGCTTGCCCCACAGGGGCGTGGCGGCGGTCGAGGCCAGCAGGTACGCGGTGACCACCCAGGACAGGTGCTCCATGCCGCCGAGGTCGCTGACGATGGTGGGCAGCGCGGTGGCGACGATGGTCTGGTCGAGCGCGGCGAGCAGCATGCCGAGGAGCAGGGCGCCGATCGAGACCAGGACGTTGCCGGGCACGTGCTCCTCGCGCGCTCCGGGCTGCGGCAGCCCCGCCCGCTCCTCCCCCGTGGTCACCCCGCCGGGCCCGGCCGCGCTGCTCCCCGACCCACCGTGCACATCCCCGGCCATGCGGACCTCCCGAGGCTCTCGCGACACCATCCCATGGTGAAGGGTGTGACCCGTTATGGCCTGTTGAGTCCTCCTGGAAGCCGGCATTCCGGGGGCTTGCGGGCCACGCCGTGAAGAAGGTCTGCATAATCTCTGGAGTTCGCGAGGGGGAGTTACGCGAGGGGAGGGGAACGCGTGGAACAGCCGAAGGGACACCCGTGTCCGGAGTGCGGGGCACCCAGACAGCCGGACAACACCCCCTCGTGCGCGTGCACCGAGCGCGCCGCGGAGGCCCTGCGCGAGACCCGCACGGCCGAGGCGGCCGCCGCGGAGGACTTCGACCCGCTGCGCATCCGGCCGTACGTCGAACTCGAGGGCGGTACGGCCGGTCCGCCCGCGGCCGACACCACGGCACTCCTGCCGGCCGATCCCGCGGCAACCCCGCCGGCCGACCCCACGGTCCCGCTGCCGGCCGTCGCCCCCGAGGTCTCCGCGCCCCGGGCCACCCCACCGGGGAGCCGCCCCCCGTACCCGGCCTCCGGCCCCGGCAGCGCCGACACGACGGCCGGTGCCGACACAGGCACCACCGCCACAACGGCCCGCCACGAGACCGCCACTCCGCCCCGTGACCACACCGGCGTCACCGCCACCACGGCCCCGTACGACACGGGCATCACCGCCACCGCGGCCGCGTACGGCACGGGCGCGCGGCCGCGGCCCCGTCGGCGCCGCACCGCCGTGCTCGCCGCCGTGGGGGCGCTGGTCGGTGTCGTGGCCGCGGCCGGGTACGCGAGCGGACTGTTCTCCTACGAGACACCGTCCCGGGACACCGCCCTCCCGGACGACATCCGGGCGAGCGTTCCGGACGCCTCGACGACTCCTCCGTCCACGACACCCGCCCCCGCCAGGCCCGCGCCCGCCGCACCGGCCCCGCCCCGGGCGGGCGGGAGCCCTGCGGCGTCCGCGTCCCCGTCCCCGTCGGCATCGACGTCCACGCCCTCGCCGAGCCCGACACAGTCGGCCTCCGCCTCGGCGTCACCGCTCCCCACGGCCTCCGGAACGCGCGACTCCATGGAGGCGCCCGACGACCGCGGCCGCCAGAAGACCATCCCGGTCCTGCGCCGCGGCGACCAGGGCCCGGAGGTCACCGAACTCCAGCTCCGTCTGCGCCAGCTGCTGCTGTACAACGGCGAGGCCGACGGCGTGTTCACCACCCAGCTCGAGGACTCCGTGCGCACCTACCAGTGGTCGCGCGGCATCGGCTCGGACGAGCCGGGCGTGTACGGCCAGGAGACCCGCACGAAGCTGGAGTCGGAGACGACGGAGCCGTAGCGCGGCCCGGGCCCGGCCGGCGCCACCTCCCCGCCCGCCGACCGGCCGCGGTGGGACGCCGCAGCGCCGGGTCGTGCGACACCCCGGCCCCGGCACCGACGCCGAGCACCGGTCAGCTCCGGCCCTCACCCCACGTACAGCCGAACCCCGTCCCCCAGCGCCTCGACCCGCACATCCCTCAGGTCCCGTACCACCACATCGGGGTCGTGCGCGGCGGCCCGTTCCCCCACCCCCACGACCCGCATCCCCGCCGAGCGCCCCGCGGCGATCCCCGCCCCGGAGTCCTCGAACACCACACACTCCCCGGGCGCGACGCCCAGCTCGGCGGCCCCCTTCAAGAACCCCTCGGGGTCCGGCTTGCTCGCGCCGACCGACTCCGCCGTCACCCGCACCTCGGGCATCTCCAGCCCGGCGGCAGCCATCCGCGCCGTGGACAGCGCCACGTCCGCCGAGGTCACCAGCGCGTGCGGCACCGGCGGCACGCCCCGCAGGGCGGCGAGGAACTCCCGGGCCCCGGGGATCGCGACGACCCCCTCGGTGTCGGCGGTCTCCTCCGCGAGCAGCCGCGCGTTGTCCGCGTGGTTCTGCTCCATCGGCCGGTCGGGCAGCAGCAGCGCCATCGAGGCGTAGCCCTGCCGTCCGTGGACGACCTTCATGACCTCGTCGCCGTCGAGCCCGTGGCGGGCGGCCCAGCGGCGCCAGACGCGTTCGACCGAGGCGTCGGAGTTGACCAGGGTGCCGTCCATGTCCAGCAGGAGGGCGCGGGCGGTGAGCACGACGGTGGCCGTCATCGGCAGCTCCAGGGCTCGAGGCGCGAGAGGGGGACCTTCAGTGGTCCGAAGGACAAGGCGGCCCCGCCCGCCGGTCAGGGAAAACGGGCGGGAGCCACTTTGTTTCTCTACGGTACAAAACCTACGGGCATCCCGCCACCACCCCCCGTCGGCCGTTCACCGGCCGTTCAGCCCGGGCCGCGTCACCCGGTCACCGCCTCCCACAGGCTCCACACCCCGAGCCCCAGCATCAGCAGCGCGGCGATCCGCGTGATCAGCCGCAGCGGCACCCGCTTCATCAGCGCCTTCCCGCCGACGATGCCCAGCCCGGCCACCGCCCACAGCGCCAGCACGGCGCCGAGGCCGACAGAGAGCGGATCGTCGTACCGGGCGGCGAGGTTCGCCGTCATGATCTGGGTCAGGTCGCCGAACTCGGCGACCAGGATGAGCATGAACCCGGCCCCGGCCACCTTCCAGAAGGACTGGTCCTGCGGCCGGCGGATCTCCTCCTCGTCCTCGTCCTTCTTCCACAGCAGCATCGCGGCGCCGCCGAGGAACAGCACGCCCGTCAGCGCGTGCACGATCTGCTGCGGCAGCAGCGTCAGCACGCTGCCGGCCGCGACGGCGAGCGCGACGTGCAGCGCGAACGCGGCGGCGACCCCGGCGAAGACGTACGAGGCGCGGTAGCGGGTGCCGAGGACGAGGCCGGCGAGGGCGGTCTTGTCCGGCAGTTCGGCGAGGAAGACGACGCCGAAGACGACGGCCGTCACGGTCAGGCTGATCACGGGTTCCTCAATCGGTCGGGGCTGCCCCACCGAGAGTGCTGTGCTGCGCGCGGACACCTCGGCATGGCAGCACACAACGGCACCCGTGCCGTACGGCACGGGCGTGCACTGCTTGCCGAAGGTCTCGCTGGCGGTCCCTCCCGGGCATCCGCCTCCGGGCGCCGGCTCAGACGAGCTGAGCAGTATGTCGACGGTCCGGCGAAGAGCTACTCCCCTTCTGCACCCCCCATCGTACGCGACCCCCCACGCACCCCACCGCGCCCGGCCCACGGCCGCTCCCCGCCCGCGCCCCGCTTACGCCAGGCCCGCGACCCACAGCAGCCCCTCCGCGACAGAAAGTTCCCCCACGGATCTTGTCGCGTCATGTACACGTCACTAGCTTCTTACCGCACGCTCACCCACCCGCAACACCACGAGGCGAGCATTCCCTCGCTCGCCGCCCAACGCCCCCACCCCACAAGGGAGTTCGCATGCCCAGGTTCTACGCGCGTCGACGCCTCAGCGTACTCGCGGCGCTCACCGGACTCATAGCCTCCGCCGGGCTGTTCAACGGCCCGGCCGCCTCCGCCGCCCTCCCCACCCCGGTCAGCGCCACCACCGCCCGCGGCTACCTCGCCTCCCTCACCGTGGCCACCGAGGACCGCACCGGCTACAGCCGCGACCTCTTCCCGCACTGGATCACCGTCAGCGGCACCTGCAACACCCGCGAGACGGTCCTCAAGCGCGACGGCTCCAACGTCGTCACCGACTCCTCCTGCGCCGCCACCAGCGGCAGCTGGTACTCCCCGTACGACGGCGCCACCTGGAGTGCCGCCTCCGACCTCGACATCGACCACCTGGTGCCGCTCGCCGAGGCCTGGGACTCCGGCGCCGACGGCTGGACCACCGCCCAGCGCCAGGCGTTCGCCAACGACCTGACCCGCCCGCAGCTGATCGCCGTCACCGACGACGTCAACCAGGCCAAGGGCGACAAGGACCCGGCCGAGTGGATGCCCTCGCGCACCGCCTACCGCTGCACCTACGTCCGCGCCTGGGTCCAGGTGAAGTACTACTACGACCTCTCGGTCGACTCCGCCGAGAAGACCGCGCTGCAGAACTACCTCTCCGGCTGCTGACACGCCGCGCGTTTCCGGCCGGAACCTCCCCGCCCACCTCCGTCGTTCCGTACCGTACGGGGCGACGGAGAGGGGATCGCCATGGCCGATCTGCGTCTGGGACCACTGCTGCGCTACACGGACGGCTCGTCCGCGACCATCTGGGTCGAGGCGACCCGGCCGTGTACCGCCGAGGTGCGCTGCGCCGACGGCGCCGGCGGCACGGCCCGCACCTTCCAGATCGCGGGCCACCACTACGCGCTGGTGCCGGTGACCGGTCTGACGGCCGGTACGGCGACGACGTACGAGGTCCTCCTCGACGGCACCCGGGTGTGGCCGCTGCCCGACTCCCCCTTCCCGCCGTCGGCGATCCACGCGCCGGGCCGGGACGACCGCCTGCGGGTCGCCTTCGGCTCCTGCCGCTGGGCCGCCCCTCCGGCAGGAGAGGACGACCCGGTCGGCCCCGACGCCCTGGACGCGCTGGCCACCCGTCTCGCGGCCGACCCGGAGGGCGAGCGCCCGGACGTCCTGCTGCTGCTCGGCGACCAGGTGTACGCCGACGAGACCTCCGACAGCACCCAGCGCTGGCTGGCGGCCCGCCGCGACCTGAAGGAGCCGCCGGGCAGCGGGGTGGCGGACTACGAGGAGTACACGCACCTCTACTACGAATCGTGGCTCGACGAGCGGATCCGCTGGCTGCTGTCCACCGTGCCCAGCTGCATGATCTTCGACGACCATGACGTGATCGACGACTGGAACACCTCCGCCGCCTGGCTCGCCGACATGCGGGCCACCGACTGGTGGCAGGAGCGGCTGCTGAGCGGCCTGATGTCGTACTGGGTCCACCAGCACCTGGGCAACATCTCACCCGAGGAGCTGGCGGCCGACCCCGTGTACGAGGCGGTCCGCGCGGTCCCCGACGGCACCGACGTGCTGCGCACCTTCGCCGCCCGGGCGGACGCCGCCCCGGACACGGCCCGCTGGAGCTACCGGCGCGACTTCGGGCGCGTACGGCTGGTGATGGTGGACAGCCGGGCGGCCCGGGTCCTCGCCGAGGACGACCGCGCGATGCTCGACCCGGGCGAGGAGGCCTGGCTGCGCGCACAGGTGCTCGACACGCCCGGCAGTTACGACCACCTCCTCCTCGGCACCTCCCTGCCCTGGCTGCTCCCGCACCTGGTGCACGACGCGGAGGGCTGGAACGCGGCGCTGTGCCACGGGGAGCGCGGCCCCCGCTGGGCACGGCTCGGGGAGAAGGTACGGCGGGCGGCCGACCTCGAGCACTGGCCGGCGTTCCCCGAGTCCTTCGCCGGGCTGGCGGAGCTGATCGCCGAGGCCGGTTCGGGGCCGGACGCTCCGGCGACGGTGTGCGTGCTGTCGGGGGATGTGCACCACGCGTACATCGCCGAACCGTCCTGGCCGGCCGGCGGGCCCGACGCCCGGGTCGTGCAGCTGGTCTGCTCCCCCGTCCACAACTCCGTCCCCCTGTCGATCCGCCTGGCCTTCCGCGTCGGCTGGAACGCGGCGTTCCGGGCCTTCGGCCGTCTGCTCGCCCGCCACGGCCGCCTGGCCCGCCCTCCGGTGACCTGGCGCAAGACGGGCGGCCCCTGGTTCGGCAACCAGCTCATGACCCTTGATCTGCGCGGCCGTTCCGCCCGGCTCCGGCTGGAACAGGCACGGGCGCGGGAGGAGACGGGTCCCGACCTGACCACGCTCCTCGACACCGAGCTGGCTCCCTGACCTGCCCGACAGGTCGTCAGATCGGCGCTACCGCAAGGAGGTTGCTTCCGGAGTGCCGGCGCATGACGGGCCGTGGACGACAGTGACGGACACCGGGCAAGGTGTGGTTTCGGTCACACCGATGGATGTCGACGCGGTGACGAAAGCGGCCCCAGGTGCGGCTACGTCCGGCGAGGTGCGCCCCACGGGAGGTAATCCAATGGCCAAATGTTGAACTTGAAAGCATTCGGCGGGGTCACCTAGCGTGGGATTACCAACCGGTTCTGTCCCCGGACCGGCCCGCACCCATGCGCCGGCCAACCGAAGGAGCGTCCCCCCACATGACCGAACGCCTCAATACCGCACAGCCGTACGCCCTAGGCCTGTTCCGCATCGTCATGGGCCTGCTCTTCGCCTGCCACGGCGCGATGGGGCTCTTCGGCGCCTTCGGCGGCGTCGACGGCAAGGGCGGCAGCGCCGCGACCGGGGTCTGGCCCAACTGGTACGCCGCTGCCATCGAGTTGGTCGGCGGCACCCTGGTCCTGCTGGGCCTGGGCACCCGTATCGCGGCGTTCCTCTGCTCGGGCGCGATGGCCTACGCCTACTTCAAGGTCCACCAGCCCGACGCGCTGTGGCCGATAGAGAACAACGGTGAGGGCGCGGCCATGTACTGCTGGGCCATGTTCCTGCTGATCTTCACCGGCTCCGGCGCCTTCGGCGTCGACCGGCTGCTGACGAGGCGTTCGTCGGCGCAGAGGCCGGCGCCGGAGCAGGCGCCGGTGGCGGCCTGATCCTCGTCCGTCGCGAGACCGGGCGGTGCCCTCCCCGTACGCCGGGAGGGACACCGCCCGGTGCCATGTCCGGCCTCCTGCGCCCCAGTTGCCCCGCTGATCACACCCGGGCGTAGGCTCTGTGGCTGTCATCGGCCACTCCTGCCGCTCCCCCCGCGACATCGCGCGGCACGGTCTGGCCCACGGGGGAGTCACGGGGAGTCGTGGTGCGGGAGAGTGTGGGGCTGCTGACCGGCAGCCCGTGGATCTATGCGGTGGTGGCCCTGTCGGTGCTGCTCGACGTGTTCCTGCCGGTGCTGCCCAGCGGCGTGCTGGTGATCACCGCCGCCACGGCGGCGGCCGCCGGCCGGGCGGACGACGTGCCCGACATCCTCGCCCTGACGCTCTGCGCGGCCACCGCCTCCGTGCTGGGCGACCTGGTGGCCTACCGCCTCGCCTGGCGCGGCGGGGCCCGGCTGGACCGCGCGATCGCCCGCTCCCGCCGCCTGAGCAGCGCGCAGGAACGTCTCGGCGCGGCCCTGGCCCGGGATGGTGGCGCCCTGGTGGTCCTCGCCCGTTTCGCCCCCGCGGGCCGCTCGGTGGTCTCCCTCGGCGCCGGCGCCGCGCGCCGCAGGGTGCGCGAGTTCCTGCCCTGGTCGGCCCTGGCGGGCCTGTCCTGGGCCCTCTACAGCGTCACTCTCGGCTACCTCGGCGCCCACTGGCTGGGCGCGACGTGGCTGGCCACGGCCGTGTCGGTGGCAGCGCTGTTCGGCGCGGGGGCAGCGGCGGCGTACCTCATGCGCAGACAGCCGCGGGTGTCGGAGGCGTCGTAGTTCGCAGGGCACCCCGCCCGCACCCGGTCGGGCCCGGTCGGGCCCCGCCCCGTACCCGCCCGGGCCTATCCCGCCCGGCGGGACGCGGCCCCCCGTACCTCCAGGCCCTCCAGCAGCTCGGCCGTGGCCTCGGCGATCGCGTCCACGGCCCGGTCGAACACCTCCCGGTTGTGTGCGGCCGGCGCCCGGAAGCCGGACACCTTCCGTACGTACTGCAAGGCGGCGGCCCGAATGTCCTCCTCCGTGGCCTCCTCGGGCAGCACGGGGGGACGCAGCGTCTTGATACTCCGGCACATGCCCCCAGTCTCGCGCCTGACTCCCCCCGAAGCACGGGTACGGAGGCACATCAGAAACTCGCCACCCTAAATCGAACAGGCGTATCATTGGGTCGTGGCAACGACCTATGACTTTCCGAGTGACCTCCTCGCCGGTCAGGAGGAACTGCATCAGGTCCGGGCCGAGCTGTCGGCCCTGCTGAAGCGGCTGCCCTGGTCGGTCGAGCCGCTGGACGGCTTCAGTGACGACAACGGCTGGCGCAAGGTGGAACGCCCCGCCTCGCCCGGCTGGACCGCCGACGAACAGGCCGAGGTGGAGAAGCTCCGCAAGCGCGAGCACGAACTCGCGGTGTTCGTCAGCACCCACCGCTACTGGTCGGAACTCAGCGGCCCCGACCGCGTGACCGCCCGCTCCCAGCTGAAGCACGCCCACGAGGCCCCGCCCGAGCAGGCCGAGAAGGAATGAGGTGCGGGTGGGGAGAGCCGGGCCCTCCCCACCCCGACGCTGTCAGCCCTTGCCGAGCAGCTTCTTCATCTCGGCGATCTCGGCCGTCTGGGCCGTGACGATGTCGTCGGCCATGGCCTTGGCCGGACCGTACCGGCCCTTGTCCTGCTCCGTCGTGGCCATCTCCACGGCCCCCTCGTGGTGCTCCACCATCATCGTCAGGAACATCGTGTCGAAGGCCTCGCCCGAGGCCTTCTCCAGCATCGCCATGTCCTGCCCGCCCATCATCCCGGGCATCCCGGCGTGAGCCGAGTGATCCATCCCGGACGACGGCTCCGGCACGTCCTCACCCCAGGCCTTCAGCCAGCCGGTCATGGTCCTGATCTCCGGGTCCTGCGCCTTCTCGATCCGCGCGGCGAGGTCCTTGACCTTCCCGGAGGAGGCCCGGCCGTCGGCCAGCCGCGCCATCTCCAGCGCCTGCCGGTGGTGCGGGATCATGCCCTGCGCGAAGGAGACGTCCTGCGCGTTGTGCGCGCCGGCCGAGGCGTCGGCGCTCGCCGCGGCCCCGGCACCGGCACCGGCACCGGGCGACGACGTGGCGCTCGGCGACGACGTGGCGCCGTGCCCGCTGCCACCGCTGTCGCCGTCGCCACCACAGGCGGCCAGGACGAGCCCGGCGGCCGCCGTCACCGCGACCAGGGCGGCACGGCGCGTCAGGGGACGAATACTGCGGGTCATGCTGCTCATGCGTGAACTCCTGCTGATGCTGAGAAAGGGGATGTGCGGCACGCCGATGCACCGCGCCACTCAGGCGCGGCGCGGTCGCGGCCTATATCCGCAGGAGTTGGAGTTCGGCCAGATCGGGCGGCGCACGCCCACCGTCCCGAGCCGCCGCCGCGTACGTCCGCAGCGTCTCAGTCCGTACGGGCACGGGGACCGGGTCGACGACGAGCGCCGGCAGCACCGGCCCGCCACTGACCGCCGCCGACGCACAGGTCGGATCGGCGTGCTGGGCGTGCCCGCCGCCGCAGGGCCCGTCGGGACACTCACCGTCCACCGACAGGGCGACAACGGCGGCCCCAAGCGCCTCATGGGTCCCGGCGGCGACCGCTGTGGACGGCCCGGCGTGGGAGTGCCCCGGGGCGGCGCCGCCCGGAGCGAGACCGTGCATCGCGAGCAGCCCCGCCAGCAGTCCGAGCACGCACACGGCCCGCCACCACCGCACGGGCGGTCGCGGGTCTCGCTGCTCGGGGCTGTGCACGGGGCTCATCCTAGAAGACCGTCCGCAGCAGGGCGGCTTCCGCCCCGCCGTCCCGGCGGATGCTCAGTCGAGACAGAACTCGTTCCCCTCGACGTCCTGCATCGTGATGCAGGACTCGTTGTCCTCATCGGCGGGCAGGAGCCGCACGCGTACCGCGCCGAGCTCGACCAGCCGCGCGCACTCCGCCTCGAGCACGGCCAGGCGCTCTTCACCCACCAGTCCGGTGGCGACCCGCACGTCGAGATGGACCCGGTTCTTGGCCGTCTTCCCTTCGGGAACACGCTGGAAGTACAGGCGCGGTCCCACACCCGAGGGATCGACGCACGCGAACCACGAACCCCGCTCCTCAGGCGGCAGCGAACGCCCGTATTCGTCCCACGTCGCGAACCCCTCCGGGGGCTGCGGTACGACGTACCCCAGCACCTCACACCAGAAGCGGCCGACGCGCTCGGGTTCCGCGCAGTCGAAGGTGACCTGGACCTGCTTGACCGATGCCATCGGGCCACGATAGCAGCGGCATTTCCCGCCCAATTCCCGGCGCTTGCAGATGACTTGCCCAGACTGCCGCAGGCCCCTCACCGATCCGGTGAGGGGCCTGCGGCGTGTGTGGGCGCGGACGGTTTCGAACCGCCGACATCCTGCTTGTAAGGCAGGCGCTCTACCCCTGAGCTACGCACCCGGGACGACTCGACAGCCTACCTTGCCCGGCACCCGGTCCGGCAAACCCGTATCCGCCCCTGTCGAACACGGAAGCCGCCCGCCGGATCTTCGCCGACTCGGCGCCCACCACGGCAAGTCACCGTCAGGACGGCGAACTGACCGGCCCGTGTGTTCGTCTCCGACCGGTGGGAGAATGGCACCGGGCAGGGTGGACGACAGTGCGGGAGAGCAATGTGACGGCGACACCAGCGCAGCCGTACTCGCCGTTGGTGCCGTGCGTCCGTCGTGTAAGTCATGTCCTCGGCTCCGTACGCCGTCCCCTCCCGGGCGCCCCCGGCGGCCCGGTCCGTGACGCGCTCATGCTGATGGGGCTGCCGCTGGCCGCCGCCCTGATGTTGCCCGCCGCGTTCGCCGGTGGCGGTACCCGGCGCTGGTTCGGCGGGCGGGCCGAGAGCCAGCGCGCCGAGGCGCAGGCCGCCAAGGACGCGGCGGCGGCCGCCTTCTACGAGCTCGACACCGCGCAGCGGGACCTGCGGATCTCGATCGAGACGATCAGCGCCGTCGACGACTCCCCCGCCGCCCGGCGCGCGGTCGCCGACTTCGAGGCGCTGGGCCGGCGCATCGACGAGGCCAGCAGCCGCTACATCGACGCCGTCGACAGCCACGACCTCGACCGCGACGACCTTCAGGCGTCGGCCGCCTCCCGCGCCCGCACCGAGCTGACCGCCGCCAAGGACGAGCTCGAACGGGTCAAGCAGGAGCTCGACCGGTTCGCCGGCAGCCTCGGGCCGCTGATCGGCAAGGCCGAGACGCAGCTCGCCCGGCTCGCTCCCGCCGTCGAACGTGCCCGGCAGGCCCTGCTCGCCGCCTCCAACGCCCTGGACTCCGTACGAGCCTCGGGCCTTAAGGCCGACGACCTCGCCGCCCGGCTCGCCGCCCTGTCGCCGGAGCTGACCAAGCTGAACCAGGGCGCCGGGCAGCACGGCGTGCCCCAGACCCTGGAGCGGGCCGAGCGGGTCACCCGGCAGGCCGAGGCCATCCGCGTGGAAGCCGGACGGCTGCCCGAGCGCGCCGCCGAGATCGACCACCGCCTGGTCTCCCTGCGCACCCGGGCCGAGGCCCTCACCACCCGGACCGAGCAGGTCGAGCCGGTGCTGAGCGAGCTGCGCCGGCGCTTCACGCTGGCCTGCTGGCAGGACCTGCAGCACGTGCCCGAGCAGGCCGCTGAGACCGTACGGCAGGCCGAGCGGAAGCTGGCCGAGGCCCGGGCCGCCCGGGACGAGCAGCGCTGGGCGGACGCCACCGCCCTGCTGTCGACCGTACGAGCCCTGCTGAACTCCACCGACGACGCCGTGTCGGCCGCCGGCGACCGCCTGCGGCGCCTGAACGCCGTGCAGAAGGATCCCCAGCAGGAGATCGACCGCACCCGCTTCGCCATCCGTGACGCGCAGCGCCTGGCCATGACCGGCCGCACCACCCCCGACCCGCGCCATGCCCGCCCCCTGGACGACTCGGTCGCCCGCCTGGACCGCGCCATCGCCACTCTGGAAGGCCGCCACCCTGACTACTGGCACTTCCTGACCGAGACCGAGGCGGTACGGCAGACGGTCGCCCGGGTGGTGACCCAGATCCGGGAGGAACGCGGAGCGGGACCGCACTGACCGGCGACAGTCCTGCGCGGCGTCCTGCCCGCCCCGGCCGAAGGGCCCCAGCCGCCGGTTAACCTGTGCTCATGCCTCGCTACGAGTACCGCTGCCGTACCTGCGGCGACACCTTCGAACTCAGCCGTCCGATGGCGGAGTCCTCCGCTCCCGCCGCCTGCCCCGCCGGCCACGACGACACGGTGAAGCTCCTGTCCACGGTCGCGGTCGGCGGCACGTCCTCCTCGGCACCGGGCCCCGCGCCCCGCGCCGGCGGCGGCTGCTGCGGCGGAGGATGCTGCGGCTGACACCGGGCCCCACGGGCCTGTCAGCCACCCGCACCGGCACGGGCGTCCGCTCCAGCCAGGCCACGACCGGCAGCATGGCCAGTCCGGGCCACCATTCCCGGCTGCGGTCGACCGCAGGGCATCGTGCGGTTTTCCTCAGGGTCTCTTCAGCCACGATTTTCTAGCGTGGTCGTCATGACAGCCATCGCAGCGCACACGATCACGGCGCATCCGACGGCCGGGGCGGCGCCGGCTCAGGTCCTCGCCGCGGACAGTGGTGCCGCACCGCAGTGGGTCCTGGACCTGATGGACGCGCTGGGCGCGCCGGGTGCGGGCCTGGCCATCGCGCTGGAGAACCTCTTCCCTCCCCTGCCGAGCGAGGTCATCCTGCCGCTCGCCGGATTCGCGGCGGGCAGCGGCCGCATGAGCCTGCTCGCCGCCCTGCTGTGGACGACGGCGGGCTCGGTGATCGGCGCGCTCGCGCTGTACGGGGTCGGTGCGCTGCTCGGCCGGGACCGGACGGTGGCGATGGCCGCCCGGCTGCCGCTCGTGAAGGTCTCGGACATCGAGCGGACCGAGGCGTGGTTCCTGCGGCACGGCACCAAGGCGGTCTTCTTCGGCCGGATGATCCCGATCTTCCGCAGCCTGATATCCGTGCCGGCGGGCGTCGAGCGTATGCGTCTGCCGGTTTTCCTCGGCCTGACCGCGCTGGGCAGCGCGATATGGAACACCGCGTTCGTGCTCGCCGGTTACGCGCTGGGGGACAACTGGCCCGAGGTCACCCGCGTCGTATCGGCGTACTCGAAGGTGGTCCTCGCCGTGGCCGCGCTGGCGGTGCTGGCGTTCCTCGCCGTGCGCCTGCTGCGTCGCGGGGGTGGCCGGCGCCGGCGGGAACGCGCAGGCGCTGCCCTCCCCGGGGACCGGGACGACACCGAGGATGTGGAGGACGCGGCCGTCAGCGTGCCGTCCGGACCGCCCGCAGGAACTCCCGCAGGATCCGTTCGCCCGCCAGCACACCGCGCTCGGGAAGCACGCTGATCGCCGGGGCCGTCCAGCCGGCGTCGGCCAGCTCGCCGTGGCCGGGCCGCCAGCCGCGGTCCGCGGCGAGCAGCAGGTCGGCGTCGAGGAGGGAGTCTCCGGCGGCGAGGGTGAGGGTGGCGCCGGCCCGGCGGGCGACCTCGTGCAGGGCCGCGCTCTTGGTGAGCGGCTTGGGCACCGCGTAGATCTTGCGGCCCTGAAGGGAGACCGTCCAGCCGCGGTTCTCCGCCCACACCGCGAGTTCCTTCACCCAGTCCTCGTGCAGCAGGTCCCGTTCGACGACGAGGTAGGCGAACAGGTCCTCGGCGATGCGGTGCTTGCGGACCCAGACCGGGTCGGCGGAGCGCATCAGGTGTTCGCTCACCTCCGCCAGGGGTGCGCACTCGTCGGCCAGCCGTGCCGTCACCCGTGCGTGCCAGTCCGGGTCGGACACACCGTCCACCAGCAGGTGCCCGCCGTTGGCGCAGATCGCGTACTTCGGCGGCGGACCCGGCAGGTTGATGCGCTGGTACTGCTTGCGGGTGCGCGTCGTGGTCGGCACGAACAGGGCGGTGTCGCCGAGGTCGGTGAGGAGCTGGGCCGCCGTCTCCGTCATGTACGACAGCGGCTTGCTCTCGTGGACCTCGACACACAGCAGCCGGGGCGCCCGGGCGTCCGGCATGGTCAGCGCGAGAGCAGCGGAGGAGTAGATCAGCGTGCGATCGAGATCGCTGGCGACGATCACCGGCATCAGACCGTCACCGCCTTCCCGTCGGCGCCGGTCGCGCCGCGGGTGTACTTGGGGTGGATCAGGCCGACACAGGTGTAGGGCAGGCCGGCGACCTCCTCGACGGGGACGCCCCGCTGTGCGGCCAGCAGGCGGACGTGGTCGAGGTCGCTGCCCGCGCCGGCCCGGGCCAGCACCTTCCAGGGCACCCGGCGCAGCAGAACGCGGGTGGTCTCGCCGACGCCGGGCTTGACGAGGTTCACGTCGTGGATGCCGTACTCCTCGCTGATGCGTTCGACAGCCGCCCAGCCCTCCCAGGTGGGGGTGCGGTCGGTGGCGAGCAGTTCCTTGGCCTGGGTGCCGACCGCCTCGGCGACCTCCGTGAAGCGGGAGGACACCGCGTCCAGGAAGGCCACCGAGACGTCGGCGCCTGCGAGTTCCCGGTAGAACTTCGCGCCGTGGTAGTCGTGCGGGCCGACCAGGTCCGCCCGCAGCACCGTGCGGGAGATCAGGCCGGAGACCGTCGAGTTCAGGCAGGCGGAGGGGATGAGGAAGTCCTCGCGGGTGCCGTAGGTCCGCACGCACGCGCCGGGGTCGGCCAGGACCGCGATCTCCGGGTCGAATCCGGTGATGCCGTCGGACTTCTCCAACTCCGCCAGGGCCTGGGCGAGTTCGCGGGTGATGGCGCCCTTGCCGGTCCAGCCGTCGACGAAGACGACGTCACGCGGGTCGTGGTGCTGGTTCAGCCAGCGCAGCGCGTTGGCGTCGATACCGCGGCCGCGGACGATGGAGACGGCGTAGTGCGGCAGGTCCAGGCCGTGCCGGTACTGGGCCCAGCGGCGCATCAGGATGCCGATCGGCGTGCCGGCCCGGGCCAGGGAGACCAGCACCGGCCGGGGCGACCGCTCCGCGAGGACCGTCTCGGTGACGACGCCGACCGCCTGGGCGATCCGGGCCGCCGAGGCGTCCAGGGCCGCATGGAACAGCTGCTGGTACCGCTCGCTGGGCTGGTACTCCACCGGCAGCGACTCGGCGTAGTGGGCGCCGCCGCTCTGGATCGCCTCCTCGCGTTCCTCGGTGGGGGCCTCCAGCGTCACCTCCGACAGGTCCTGCAACAGCCAGCCGACCTCCTCCGGCGCGTACGAGGAGAAGGCGGGGCCGCGAAGGGGCTCGGGCAGCATGGAGGACCTTTCGGGAACATGCGCGGGCTCGGGCACGTACGACGGTACGACCGCGAGAAGGACCTGCGGGGTGTGCGCGGCGAGCCGGGCGAGCAGGCCGTCGGGCGCGTGCAGGGCGGGGGTGTCGGCGACCGAGTCGACGACGGCCACGACGGCGTCGAAGCCGGCGCCGGCGACGTTGTAGGCGTAGCGGTCGCCGGGGCCGTCGGCGGGGTCGTCGTGCGCGGGGAAGACCAGGCGGGTGCGTATCGCGTAGCCGGGGTCGTCGACGGCGAGGACGGGCGAGCGGGTGGTGGTGGAGTAGCGCACCTCGGCGCGCACCGTCCGCTCCAGTGCGCAGGCCAGGCGCAGCGGTGCGTACATCAACTCCTCGTTGCCGAGGACGAGTACGCGCCGGGCGTCGGCGGGCAGTGCCTCGGCGAGCCGGGCGGCCATCGCGGGCAGGGCGGCCTCCAGCCGTGCCCGGTGCGCGGGCGTGAACCCGTGCCGCCCGCCGTCGGGCAGTCCCCGCGGCCAGCGCAGGTCGACGCGGGTGACCCGGCCCTGCGGCGACGCCTCTTGCCGGGCCTGCGCCGTCTCGTACCGGGCCACCAGCTGCTGCCCCTTCTCCAGGACGCCGTCGGGCAGCGTCACCGTGCCCGAGGCGGCGGCGACCAGGTCGATGCGGGCGCCGATCTCGTGGGCGAAGGCGTCCAGCCGGCCGGCGTCGGCGGCCGAGCGCATGTCGACCAGGGCGACCACGACGTACCGGCGGCGCGGGTAGCGGGCGTGCAGGTCGCGGATGGTGTTCAGGACCGTGTTGCCGGTGGAGAACTCGTCGTCGACCAGGACCAGCGGCCCGTCGCCGGCCAGCAGCGCCCGGTCCTTGGGCAGCAGCAGGTGCGAGGTCGCGTGGGAGTGCGACTCCTCGAAGCCGCCCGCCGGGGCGACACCGGCCACCGGGCGGCGGGTGGAGTGCAGGTAGGGCGTGGTGCCCAGGCCGTCGGCGACCGAGTGGCCGAGTCCGGTAGCGGTCTCCGCGTAGCCGAGGACGACCGCCCGGTCCGCGTCGCCCTCGCCCAGCAGCGCGCGCACCCGCCGGCCGAGGGCGACCCCGTGGCCGTACACGACGGACGGCGACTGCGGGACGTGCTTGCCGAGCACGTTCGACACGAGCAGGTGGGCCCGCTTGGGGTTGCGGCGCAGCGCGAGCCCCAGCAGCTCGGTCAGGGTGTCGTCACCGGCCAGCTCGACACCGAGCCGCTCGGCGACCCAGCGGCCCGACCAGACACCGCCGGCCTCGCCGGCACCGTCTGCCCTGCCGTCCGCCGCCCCGGCCGGCGCCGCGCGCCGCACCTCGGGGAGCTCCCCCTCGTTCACTGCCTTCTCCCTGCGTTCCTGGCCTCGCGTTTCCTGCATTGTGCCTGGTCAGTCGGGCAGCCCGGCGGCGAGCAGCTCCACGAAGCCGATGTCCTCGTTGGCGACGCCGAACACCTCGGCGCGCAGCAGGGTCCGCTCGGCCCAGGCCCGGTGCGGCTTCACCTCGTTCATCTTGTTCGTGTACGCCGACCTCAGCACACCCCCGCCGCAGCGCTCGGGCTTCAGGATGTCCTGGGCGTCGCTGAACTCCTCGTGGCTGACCACCGACAGCGCGTGCACCGCGGGCACGTGGGAGGGGTGGATGCACGTCTTGCCCAGCAGACCGTTGGCGTGGTCCAGGGAGATCTCCCTGAGCAGGCCGTCCATGGCGTGCTCGATCAGCTTCTCGCGCAGTTCGACGGCCTGCACCTCCAGGAAGGGGCTCTGCCGCAGCTGCGGCTTGAACATGCGCTCCTGGACCCGGAAGTACTCCCACACCGGCCCGGTCACGGTGAAGCCGGTGCCGTCGGCCCGCCCCAGCATGTTCACCACGTCGCCGATCACGGAGGCGACGATCTGGACGTCGTACGCGGTCATGTCGGGGGCCCGGCGCAGCCCGTAGGAGGAACAGAAGTCCGTCACGCCCAGGCGCAGGGCGAGGACCCGGTCGCGGTACTTGTCGACCGCGCGGTAGATGCCCTCCAGGGTCGCCACCCGCGACTCCCGGTACAGCAGCTCGGGCGACTCCAGGACCGGCATGGCGAACAGGCGCCGGCCGGTCTCGGCTTCGGCGGCGGCCAGCGCCTCCAGGAAGGGGATGCCGCGTTCCTCGGTGAACTTGGGCAGCACGAAACCGGACAGCAGCCGCACGGCCGGGCCGAGGCGCCGGGCCAGGTCGGGTATCTGCTCGGGGACGCGGACCCGTATGAACAGCAGCGGCAGATCGGCGCCGGGCCGCTGCGCGAGGTCCGTGAAGTGCCGGACGAGGTTCTCCTCACCGGCCGCCACGTCGCCGTCGCCGATCGAGTCCTCCAGACACAGCACCATCGACACCACACCGCGTCCGGCCTGCTTGAGGATGTCGTCGGCGAGCCGGGGCCGGGTGGCGGGGCTGTACAGGGTGGCGCCCAGGGCCGCGGACAGCAGCCGGGCCGGGGAGTCCGGCGTGAACACGCACGGCTCCTGGTGGAAGAGACGCTTCCGCACCTCAGGGGCAAGGTGCCCGTAGTGACGCATAGAACTCCCCCGTGGTGACTGGGCGACCTGTGAATGTCGGAAGGTGGCCGGTAATAGTACGTAGATCTGCGTGTCCCGGGTTCCCCCCGGTCATGAATTTCAAGTAACTCGCCTGTGTCCGGGGCCTACCCCCGCGTTGTCGTGGCCAGGACCGAGAAGGCAGGATGACGGGCATGACGCACGCGATGCTGAAGGGGTCGAACGTCCCGCTCGAGGCCACCACGGTGCGCGCCGTGCTGCGCTGGACGCCCGGGCAGGGGGTGCCGGACGTCGACGCTTCCGCGCTCCTCCTCGGCCCCGACGGTCGTGTGCGCTGCGACGAGGACTTCGTCTTCTACAACCAGCCCCGGCATCCCTCGGGGAAGGTCTGGTGGCTGGGCAAGAAGCGGGCCGCCGAGGGCCCCACCGACACGATCCAGACAGATCTCGCCGGTGTCGAGTCCGAGGTCAGCCGGATCCTGCTGGTCGCGTCGGCGGACGACGTCCCCTTCGAGCAGGTGCCGGCGCTGCGCATCCTGCTGTTCGACGCCACGGTCACCGACGGGGAGCCGTTGGCGTACTTCGACGTCAAGCCGCAGACCGGCAAGGAGACCGCGCTGATCTGCGGTGAGCTGTACCGGCGTGGGGAGGGCTGGAAGTTCCGTGCCCTGGGCGAGGGGTACACCAACGGCCTGAAGGGCCTGGCGACCCAGTACGGCATCACGGTGGACGAGTCGGAGGCCGCGCAGGAGGAGCGGCCCGGGGCGGCCGCGACCGCCGCTGCGACACCGTCGGCGTCGGCCGCCACCCAGCCGGTGCCCTCCCCGCCCGCACCCGAGACGTCCCAGCCGCTGCCGCCGGAGCAGCCCACGGTGGCGCCGGTCCCGCCCACGGCGCCTCCGCCGCCGACCGGGGTTCCGTCCCAGCCGGCGTACGGCTACCCGCAGCAGCCGGCGGCGGCGCAGCCGGCCTACGGCTACCCGCACCCGACCAGCCGGCCGACCTACGGCTATCCGCAGGCGCCGGCGGCCACCGCGGGCCGGTCCGGTTACGGCTTCCCGCCCCCGGCCGCCCCGGCCCCCGACCCGGACTTCACGCTGCCGCCGCAGGGGCCGCAGTTCATCGGCCGCTAGCGGTCAGGCGCCCTTGCGGTGGGCGGCGGACTTCACCGCTCCACCTTGCTCTTGTAGCCCCGTCCCCACTGCAGGCCCCACCCGTACAGCCGGTCCAGCTCGGCCTGGAAGCCGTACACGAACTTGACCTCGCGCCGGACGACGATCTCGTTCTTCACGTTCTCGATCAGCACCACGGCACAGGAGCGGGCCTGCGGATGCCGTTCGTCGAGGCCTATCTCGATGCGCGGCCCGTTGCTGGGGAACAGCGTGACGATGGCGTGCGTACGGTCGAACGCCGGTGTCTGGTCGTAGATGTAGACGAAGACCAGCAGGCGTTTGAGGGCGTCGCGGTGGTCGAGGTTGATGTACATCGTCTCGCCGGACGCCGAGCCGAACCGGTCGTCCCCGCTGAGTTTGACGTACGGCGGTTCGTTGACGGCGCCGAGGAAACCGCCCAGCGGCTGGACGACTCCCTTGGTGCCGTCGGTGAGCTCGTACAGGCAGCCGAGGTCGAGGTCGACGTTGACCATGCTCTGGCTGTGGCCCATGACCTCCGGGGGCTTCAGCGCCCGGAACGGGTGCCTGAGCAGGCTCTCGCGCTGCGAGCCGCCGAAGTCGGAGGTCCGCATCCGCCAGGAGAGATTGATCCGGAGGTGGCCCGAGGCCGCTCCCTGCTTGGTCAGCGACACCGTGTGGTGCCGTTTGGTCAGCTCGATGGCGTTGGAGCCGGGGCTGCCCGAGTCGAACTCGGCCGCGCGTCCGCCCCGCAGACCGTCGAAAATGCCCATGTCCCGCCCCTGTCCGTCCGTCGTCAACGCAGCGGGGCGGCCGTCGAGGAGTCGTCCTCGCCGGCCGCCCCGCACAGAGCGTTCCTCACGCGGAAGGTCGTCACACCCCGGACGAGACCTCGGTCTTCTCGTCCGAGCCGGCTTCTCCCCCGGCCGCCGCGAGCGCGCGGTTGCGGCGCACGGAGGACCAGAAGGACCAGCCGATCAGCACCACGCCGACGAGGCCGGTGACGATCTCGTTGATCTCGTACTGGATGGTGACGAGCAGGATCACGGCGAGCGCGCCGATCGCGTAGTGCGCGCCGTGCTCGAGGTAGACGTAGTCGTCCAGGGTGCCCTGGCGGACCAGGTAGACCGTGAGCGACCGGACGTACATGGCGCCGATGCCGAGGCCGAGGGCCATCAGGACGATGTCGTTGGTGATCGCGAAGGCGCCGATCACGCCGTCGAAGGAGAAGGACGCGTCCAGGACCTCCAGGTAGAGGAACATGAAGAACGCGGCCTTGCCGGCGAGGGCGACCGCCGAGCGGGGCTTGCCGGTGCGTTCGGCCTCTTCCTCCTCCTCGTGTTCGCGTTCCTCCTCCTCTTCGAGCTTGTCCTCGAAGTAGCCGGAGAGACCGCCCACGATCATGTAGGTGACCAGGCCCGCGATGCCGGAGATCAGGACCGTCTGCGCCTTGTCCGCGTGCCCGGCGTGCAGGTGCGCGTGGGTCGCGAAGGTCATCGAGGTGATCAGCAGGACGATCAGGGCGATGCAGACCGACAGCATGTCGACCTTGCCGAGCTTGGCCAGCGGCCGCTCCAGCCAGCTCAGCCACTTGATGTCCCGGTCCTCGAAGATGAAGTCCAGGAAGATCATCAACAGGAACATGCCGCCGAACGCCGCGATCGCCGGGTGGGCGTCGGTGACGAGCTCCTGGTAACGGTCCTTGTTGGTCAGCGCGAGATCGACGGCCTCGATCGGCCCGAGCTTGGCGCTGATGGCCACGATCACGACCGGGAAGACCAGGCGCATGCCGAAGACGGCGATCAGCACACCGACCGTGAGGAAGATCTTCTGCCAGAAGGCATTCATCTTCTTCAGGATTCCGGCGTTGACCACCGCGTTGTCGAAGGACAGCGAGATCTCGAGAACGGAGAGGATCGCCACGATGCCGAAGGCGGTCCACCCCCCGTACAGGACCGCTGCGACCAGGCCGAGCGCGGTGACCGCGAACGACCACCCGAAGGTTTTCAGAACCACTGGCTACCCAATCGTGTGTGTACGGGGCTCCCCCGCGCCGTACCCGGCTTTACGAAACATTGACTCCGAAGTCTAGAGCGATGCCCCGCAGCCCCGACGCGTACCCCTGACCGACCGCCCTGAACTTCCATTCGCCCTGGTACCGGTAGACCTCGCCGAAGATCATCGCGGTCTCGGTGGAGGCGTCCTCGCTCAGGTCGTAGCGGGCGAGTTCCTGGCCGTCGGCCTGGTTGACCACGCGGATGAAGGCGTTGCTGACCTGGCCGAAGGTCTGGCCGCGCTCGTCGGCCAGGTGGATGGAGACCGGGAAGACGATCTTGTCAACCTGGGGCGGCACCTTGGACAGGTCGACCAGGATCGACTCGTCGTCGCCTTCGCCCTCGCCGGTCAGGTTGTCGCCGGTGTGCTGCACCGAGCCGTCCGGGCTGGTGAGCTGGTTGTAGAAGATGAACCACTCGTCCCCGAGCACCCGCCCGCCGCTGCACAGCAGGGCGCTGGCGTCGAGGTCGAAGGGGGCTCCGGTGGTGGAGCGCGCGTCCCAGCCGAGCCCGATCATCACCTGCGTGAGGTTCGGTGCGGCCTTGGACAGGGAGACGTTGCCTCCCTTGGCGAGCGTGACGCCCATGATCTGGTCCCTCCCCGAGGTGATGCTTACTGGCTGTCCTGCGCGTCCGGCGCCGCACGTAAACCGTGCGACGCCGGACAGAGACCTTTGGCAGACGAACGACTCAGACGTTCACGCCGAAGTCCTGCGCGATGCCGCGCAGACCCGAGGCGTAGCCCTGGCCGATGGCGCGGAACTTCCACTCCGCGCCGTGCCGGTACAGCTCACCGAAGACCATGGCGGTCTCGGTGGAGGCGTCCTCGCTCAGGTCGTAGCGGGCGATCTCCTGTCCGCCGGCCTGGTTCACGACGCGGATGAACGCGTTGCGGACCTGGCCGAAGGACTGCTGGCGGTTCTCGGCGTCGTAGATGGAGACCGGGAAGACGATCTTGTCGACGTCGGCCGGGACCGCCGCGAGGTTGACCTTGATCTGCTCGTCGTCGCCCTCGCCCTCACCGGTGAGGTTGTCACCGGTGTGCTCGACGGAGCCGTCCGGGCTCTTGAGGTTGTTGAAGAAGACGAAGTGCTGGTCGCTGGCGACCTTGCCGGAGTTGTTCAGCAGCAGCGCGCTGGCATCCAGGTCGAAGTCGGTGCCGGTCGTGGTGCGGACGTCCCACCCCAGACCGACGATGACCGCGGTCAGGCCGGGGGCCTCCTTGGTCAGCGATACGTTGCCGCCCTTGCTGAGGCTGACTCCCACGAGTCCTCCATTGGTGTCCAGGGGCGGGATGCCCCGTAGTGCTGGATGTCGTGACAACGAGTCGATCCTAGTGACGGGTTCCCGCCCCCCGCAGGCCCTGGAGCCGGAGAATCACAGGGTGTCGGCCCTTTCCGGCCGCGCCCCGCGGGGCCGGCCGCGCGCGACGGCCGCCTCAGAGGGTGTCGAGTGCCTTCACGTACGCGTTCAGGTCGCGCGCGTCCGGCAGGCCGTTGACGACGGTCCACCGCACCACGCCCTCCTTGTCGATGATGAAGGTCCCGCGCACGGCGCAACCCTTGTCCTCGTCGAAGACGCCGTAGGCGCGCGAGACGTTGCCGTGCGGCCAGAAGTCGCTCAGCAGCGGGTACTCCAGGCCCTCCTGCTCGGCGAAGACGCGCAGGGTGTGGATGGAGTCGTTGGAGACGGCGAGCACCTGGGTGTCGCGGTCGGAGAAGCGCGGCAGGTTGTCGCGCAGCTCGCACAGCTCGCCGGTGCACACGCCGGTGAAGGCGAAGGGGTAGAAGAGCAGCACCACGTTCTGCCGACCGCGGAAGTCGGAGAGCCTGACGGTCGCTCCGTGGTTGTCCTTGAGCTCGAAGTCGGGAGCCTTCTCGCCGACCTGGACGACCTGGTTGGCCATGGTCCTGTTCATCCCTTCGGAGGTTGTTCGGGCGAGAACACCCTACGCAGGGGCCTCCACATGCCGACGGGCGGGCCGACCTGAGTCAGCCCGCCCATCCGTACGACTGGTGTGTCGAACCTGGTCCGTCTGCGTGGATCTGCGGATCTCCGGCGCTCGAAGGGATCTCTAGCGCTTGGACTTCGCCGCCTTGGGCGTCGCCAGCCGGCTGCCGCTCCAGTCCTTGCCCACGCTGACGCTCTTGGACGCCGTCAGGCCGGCCGTCGTGGCGGCCTCCGAGATGTCGCTCGGCTCCACATACCCCGCACGGCCGGTCTTCGGCGTGAGGAGCAGGATCGCGCCGCCCTCTTCGATGTACGTGGTGGCATCCACCAGCGCATCCGTCAGGTCGCCGTCGTCGTCACGGAACCACAGCACAACGGCGTCGGCCACGTCGTCGTAGTCCTCGTCCACAAGGTCGCCCTCGATGGCTTCCTCGATGGCCTCGCGGAGTTCCTGGTCCACGTCGTCGTCGTAGCCGATCTCCTGGACCACCTGCCCGGGCTGGAACCCCAGCCTGGCGGCAGGGTTCGTCCGCTCCTCCGCGTGGTCCGCGGTCGCGCTCACGGGTTGCCTCCTGATCATGTCTTGGGAAATATCTCAGCCACGCGCGTGCGCGAAGCATTGGCCGTAGTCCACACGGGCGGGACGGATCGCGCAAGTACCCGGCCGTTCAGACCGCCGAAACGGTGACGATCCAGGCCGTGTCACCGCAACTCCCTGCACACCCATCATGGGCCGAGGTGACGCACACCACACCTTTCTGCCCTCTTTGCACGTTTGGGAATCGTCTGTGGGCCACCGGCCCTGGTTACCGCCCAGTAGAGGTGACGTTTGCCGCCCCGAGGTACACGATGGGGAACGGTGCAGGCACACCCGAACAGCGGCTCTAGACAGGTAAGGAACAGCGTGGCTTCCGCATCCGATCGCAACCCGATCATCATTGGCGGCCTTCCGAGTCAGGTTCCTGACTTCGATCCCGAAGAGACCCAGGAGTGGCTCGACTCCCTCGACGCCGCCGTGGACCAGCGCGGCCGGGAGCGGGCCCGCTACCTGATGCTGCGGCTGATCGAGCGGGCCCGCGAGAAGCGCGTGGCCGTGCCCGAGATGCGCAGCACGGACTACGTCAACACCATCCCCACCAAGAGCGAGCCGTTCTTCCCGGGCAACGAGGAGATCGAGCGCAAGATCCTCAACGCGACCCGCTGGAACGCGGCCGTGATGGTGTCCCGGGCCCAGCGCCCGGGCATCGGCGTCGGCGGCCACATCGCCACCTTCGCCTCCTCCGCCTCGCTCTACGACGTGGGCTTCAACCACTTCTTCCGCGGCAAGGACGAGGGCGACGGCGGCGACCAGGTCTTCTTCCAGGGGCACGCCTCGCCGGGCATCTACGCCCGCGCGTTCCTGCTGGACCGGCTGACCGAGCAGCACCTGGACGGCTTCCGCCAGGAGAAGTCCAAGTCGCCGTACGGGCTCTCCAGCTACCCGCACCCGCGGCTGATGCCGGACTTCTGGGAGTTCCCGACGGTGTCGATGGGCCTGGGCCCGATCGGCGCGATCTACCAGGCGCGGATGAACCGCTACATGCACGCGCGCGGGATCGCCGACACCTCGAAGTCGCACGTGTGGGCCTTCCTCGGCGACGGCGAGATGGACGAGCCGGAGTCGCTCGGCCAGCTCACCCTCGCCGCCCGCGAGGGGCTGGACAACCTGACCTTCGTGGTCAACTGCAACCTCCAGCGGCTCGACGGCCCGGTGCGCGGCAACGGCAAGGTCATCCAGGAGCTGGAGTCGGTCTTCCGGGGCGCCGGCTGGAACGTGATCAAGCTGATCTGGGACCGCTCCTGGGACCCGCTGCTCGCGCAGGACCGGGACGGCATCCTGGTCAACAAGATGAACACCACGCCGGACGGGCAGTTCCAGACGTACGCCACCGAGTCCGGGGCCTACATCCGCGAGCACTTCTTCGGCGACGACCACCGGCTGCGCGCGATGGTCGAGAACATGACCGACGACCAGATCCTGCACCTGGGCCGTGGCGGTCACGACCACCGCAAGATCTACGCGGCGTACAAGGCGGCCGTGGAGCACAAGGGCCAGCCGACGGTCATCCTGGCCAAGACGATCAAGGGCTGGACGCTGGGCCCGAACTTCGAGGGCCGCAACGCCACCCACCAGATGAAGAAGCTGACGGTCGACGACCTCAAGCGCTTCCGGGACCGTCTGCACCTGCCGATCTCCGACAAGGAGCTGGAGTCCGGCCTGCCGCCGTACTACCACCCGGGCCGGGACTCGGAGGAGATCCAGTACATGCACGACCGCCGCAGGAGCCTCGGCGGGTACGTGCCCACCCGGGTGGTGCGGTCCAAGCCGCTGGCCCTCCCCGACGACAAGACGTACGCGACCGTGAAGAAGGGCTCCGGTCAGCAGTCCATCGCGACGACCATGGCCTTTGTCCGTCTCCTCAAGGACCTCATGCGGGACAAGGAGATCGGCAAGCGGTTCGTGCTGATCGCGCCGGACGAGTACCGCACCTTCGGCATGGACTCGTTCTTCCCGAGCGCGAAGATCTACAACCCGTTGGGCCAGCAGTACGAGGCGGTCGACCGCGACCTGCTGCTCGCCTACAAGGAGTCGCCGCAGGGCCAGATGCTGCACGACGGCATCTCGGAGGCGGGCTGCACGGCCTCCCTGATCGCGGCGGGCTCGGCCTACGCCACGCACGGCGAACCGCTGATCCCGGTCTACGTCTTCTACTCGATGTTCGGTTTCCAGCGCACCGGCGACCAGTTCTGGCAGATGGCCGACCAGCTGGCGCGCGGTTTCGTGCTGGGCGCGACCGCGGGACGTACGACCCTGACCGGTGAGGGCCTCCAGCACGCGGACGGCCACTCCCAGCTGCTGGCCTCGACGAACCCCGGGTGCGTGGCGTACGACCCGGCGTTCGGCTTCGAGATCGCGCACATCGTCAAGGACGGTCTGCGCCGGATGTACGGCAGCTCGGAGGAGCACCCGCACGGCGAGGACGTCTTCTACTACCTGACCGTCTACAACGAGCCGATCCAGCACCCGGCCGAGCCGGAGAACGTGGACGTCGAGGGCATCCTCAAGGGCATCTACCGCTTCAGCGAGGGCACGGCGGGCTCCATCCCGGCGCAGATCATGGCGTCCGGCGTGGCCCTGCCCTGGGCGATCGAGGCGCAGCGCATCCTCGCCGAGGAGTGGAACGTGAAGGCCGACGTGTGGTCCGCGACCTCCTGGAACGAGCTGCGGCGCGACGCGGTGGCCTGCGAGGAGCACAACCTGCTGCATCCCGAGGAGGAGCAGCGGGTGCCGTACGTGACGCGGAAGCTGGCCGGCGCGCAGGGACCGTTCGTGGCTGTCTCCGACTGGATGCGGTCGGTTCCGGACCAGATCGCGCGCTGGGTGCCGGGGACGTACCAGTCGCTCGGCGCGGACGGTTTCGGCTTCGCCGACACCCGGGGCGCGGCCCGCCGGTTCTTCCACATCGACGCGCAGTCGATCGTGGTGGCGGTGCTCACCGAGCTGGCCCGGGAGGGCAAGATCGACCGGTCGGTCCTCAAGCAGGCCATCGACCGCTACCAGCTGCTCGACGTGTCGGCGGCCGACCCGGGCGTGGCGGGCGGCGACGCGTAGCACACGCCGCTGTCAAGGGGTGGTGCACCGGCCCGAACGCGCCGGCTGCACCACCCCTTCACGTTTCCTACGATTCGGCCATGCAGCAGCAGTCGGCCCAAGCCCGTTGGGAACACCACACACAGCGGCCGCTCTTCGGCCTGGCCCTGGCCTTCGCCGTCGCCTACGCCGTGCCGATCGTCCGGCCCGACGCGGGCCGGGACGTCGTCGAGGTGTGCACGGCGGTGGAGTGGGTCGTGTGGGGGGCTTTCGCCCTCGACTACCTCGCCCGGCTCGTCCTCGCCGAGCGGCACCTGGACTTCGTTAGGACGCACTGGCTCGACCTGGCGGCCGTGGTGCTGCCGCTGGTGCAGCCGCTGCGGCTGCTGCGGCTGGTGTCGACGCTGCTGCTGGTCGGGCAGCGGGCACGGATGGCGTCGCAGATCCGGCTCACGACGTATGTCGCCGGGTCGGTGGTCGGGCTGCTGATGTTCGGGTCGCTGGCGGTGCTGTCGGTGGAGCGGGACTCACCGGAGGGGAACATCCGGACGCTGGGTGACGCGGTGTGGTGGTCGTTCACCACGATGACGACGGTGGGGTACGGGGACCACGCGCCGACGACCGGGCTCGGGCGGATGCTGGCGGTCGGGCTGATGCTGTCCGGGATCGCGCTGCTCGGTGTGGTGACCGCGAACATCGCGGCGTGGTTCATCGCGCGGTTCGAGAAGGACGACATGGAGGAGCGGCGGCAGACCCAGGCGATCCGGGAACTGGCCGAGGAGGTGCGGGCGTTGCGCGCGGAGGTGGCGGCGCTGAAGTCCGAGCGGGTCGAGTAGCCCGACTGCCCGCGGGGCTGGGCCGGCCGGACGGAAGGCGGGCCCCCGGCCGCACCGCCGGAGGCCCGTCACCTGCCTGCCCGGGTCAGAACAGCAGTCCGTTGCCCGGAGTGGTCGCCCCTGCGAGCCAGATGACGGCCAGGAGCGTGTCGATGGCGCCCAGAACCAGGGCGACCACGGCCGTCACCGGGCGGGAGCCCGCCCAGCTGCGGCCCATGGCGAGCCAGCCGCAGACGATCGCCACAGGGCCGAGGATGATCCCCAGCACGAAGAATCCGGCGACCGCGCAGATGACTCCGATGATTCCGAGCGTCGCGCGATCCGGCCCGGTCCGTGACCACGTCCGGCCACGTGAGCGGGGGTGCCTGCGCGTTCCGTGTCCGAAGCTCGCCATCATCAACTCCCTTGAACCCCGTGTCGAGTTGGGTTCGTTCGGGGTTCGGGTGGCGAGTACCCCCGCTGAGGTCCTTAAGCCTGCCGCTTTGCGGAGAGGGCGCTGCCTGCGCGCTGCCCCCCTCCAGCAGCGCGCCGCAGCGACCGTCCTCCCATGCCCTGCGGAGGACGTGACCCACTGTGACCTGCGGCGCCGCCGGAGGGGAGGGATCGGCCGCCTTGTTCACCCTGATGGGCGAACGGGTCCGCCGACCGGACGGGGCGTCAGATGTGCCCGACGCCCGCGCCCGCCTCGGCGTTCTCCCCGCGCTTGGTGAGGAACGCGACGAGCACGGCCACGGCGGCGACCCCCGCCGCGACGAGCGAGGCCAGGCTCATGCCGGAGATGAAGGTGTCGTGCGCCACCTCGGTGATCTTCGCGGCGATCGCCTCGGGCGTGCCCTTGGCCACCGGCGCGACACCGACCTGGACCGCCTCGGCGGCCTGGTGCTGCTGCTCGGGCGTCAGCGGCGGAAGCCCCGCGTCCTTCCAGTTGCCCGCGAGGTCGTTGTCGACCTTGGAGGCCATCACGGCACCCAGCACGGCCGTACCGAGGCTGCCGCCGATCTGCATCGCCGCCTGCTGGAGACCGCCGGCGACACCGGACAGCTCCATGGGCGCGTTGCCGACGATGACCTCGGTGGCGCCGACCATGACGGGCGCGAGGCCGAGGCCGAGCAGGGCGAACCAGACGGACATGACGCCGCTGCCGGTGTCCGTCTGCAACGTGGACATGCCGTACATGGCGATCGCGGTGAGCGCCATGCCGCCGGCCAGCGGGACACGGGGACCGAGCTTGGTGATCAGCGCGCCCGCGAGCGGGGAGCCGACGATCATCATGCCGGTGAGCGGCAGCAGGTGCAGGCCGGCGTCGACCGGGCCCATGCCGTGCACGTTCTGCAGGTAGAACGTCACGAAGAACAGGCCGCCCATGAAGGCGATGGCCATGAGAACCATCAGCACCACACCGGCGGAGAGCGGGATGGAACGGAACAGCCCGAGCGGGACCAGGGGCTCCTTCACCTTCGTCTCCCAGAAGGCGAAGAGGGCGAAGCCCACCGCCGAGGCACCGATGAACGTCCAGGTCTTCCCGTCGCCCCAGCTCCAGTCGGGAGCCTTGATGATCGCCCAGACGAGGCAGAACATCGCGCCGGACAGCAGGGCGATGCCCAGGAGGTCGAAGGAGCGCGGGGCGTTCTCGGCGCGGTGGTCGAGCAGGATCAGCACGCCGAGGACGACGGCGAGGATGCCGACCGGCACGTTGATGAAGAACACCGACTGCCAGTTGACGTGCTCGACCAGGACACCGCCGAGGATCGGGCCGCCCGCGGTGGAGGCGCCGATGACCATGCCCCAGATGCCGATGGCCATGTTGAGCTTCTCGGCGGGGAAGGTGGCCCGCAGCAGGCCGAGCGCGGCCGGCATCAGCAGCGCGCCGAACAGGCCCTGCAGGACCCGGAAGGTGACGACCAGCGCGATGCTGCCGGACAGGCCGATGGCGCCCGAGGCGGCGGCGAAGCCGACGACGCCGATGAGGAAGGTCTGCCGGTGGCCGAAGCGGTCGCCGAGTTTGCCCGCGGTGATCAGGGAGACCGCGAGAGCGAGGAAGTAGCCGTTGGTGATCCACTGGACCTCGGCGAAGGTGGCGCCGAGGTCCTTCTGGATGGCCGGGTTGGCGATGGCCACGATGGTGCCGTCGAGGGCCACCATCATGACCCCCACGGCGACGGTTATCAGGGTGAGCCAGGGGTGGCCGCGCATGCCCTTGGCCGGCGTCGCCTCCGACGAGGCGGCCGGGGCCCCGTCCCCCGGGCCCGCCGAGTCGATGGTGGTCTGACTAGTCATGTGTTCGAGGCTAGTGACAGCCGCTGACAATTGACAAACCAATTCACTAGTCGGTTACTGACACGACATCCCCCTATAGCCTGAACTGGGGAAACAGTGCGGAGGAGAGGAAACCTTTGAAGACGGCGGACGGCGAGCACAGGGTCCTGGGCCTGCGCGAACGCAAGAAACAGCGCACCCGGGACGCCCTGCTGCGGGCCGCCCTCGAACTGTTCGCCACGCGCGGCTACGAGGAGACCACCGTCGACGACATCGCCCAGGCGGTCGACGTCTCGCAGCGCACCTTCTTCCGCTACTTCGCCAGCAAGGAGGAGGTGGCCTTCTTCGTCCCGCGGCTCGCGGAGTCGCAGATCGTCGCGGCCGTACGGGCCCGCCCGCCCGGCGAAGGCCCGCTTCAGGCGCTGCGCCAGGCCGTGCTGGGCAGCTGGGACGCCATCAACGAGGCCGTCGAGCGGCTGGTGCCGATCGAGCTGCACATGCGCGTGTACCGGGTGATCGAGTCGACTCCCGCGCTGCTCGCCGCCCATCTGCGGCGCTCGGCGGAGCTGGAGGAGCAGCTCGCCCGCATCATCGCCGACCGGGAGGGCCTGGACGTGGACGCCGATCCGCGCCCGCGGATCCTGGTCGCCTGCTTCGGCGGGGTGATCCGTGTCACGGAACGGATGTGGTCCACCGGGGACGACTTCAGCCTCGAGGCGATGCGCGCGCTGCTGACCGCCCACCTCGACCAGGTGGGCCCGGCGCTGGCGGAGGACTGGCGTCCGAACTGAACCCCGATCACCTCACACGAAACGTGATCCCCGTCACTTGGTTAACGCGAGACCCTCTCGTTCTCCTAGTGTGTCCTTTCAGTGACTTCCTTCGACACCTCCTCCCCGCAGCTGAACGTCTGGCGCGCGCTCCTCGCCCTGGCCGTGGTGTTCGTGATGCTGGCGACCACCGGCTGGACCGCGCTGCGCACCCAGCGCAGCGCGACACCGCTCCAGGCCTCGCTCAGTGCCTGGCAGCACGGCCGTATCGACGGGCACCGGCTGCCGGACCCGGACACCGACCCCGCCCGGCTGACCCGGTTCTTCGCCTCCCTGACCGACAGCCAGCGCGCCTTTCTCGCCCGCCGCTACCCGCTCGCGGTCGGCAACATGAACGGCGCCCCGGTCGAGCTGCGCTACCGCGCCAACCGGATCGCGCTCGGCCAGGCCCGCAAGGTCGAGCTCAAGCGGATGCGTGACACCAGCCTCACCCCGGCCGGGCAGCAGCAGGCGGGCCGCCGTATGCACCGCTTCGCGGCGCTGATGCGCCCCGGCCGCCACATCCTCGCCTTCGACCCGGACGGGTCGGGCCGGATCGCCGAGGTGTTCGGCGACCTGGGCAGGGCCGAACGGGTCTCCGTGGTCGTGCCCGGCGTCGACACCGACCTGCTGACCTTCCAGCGCACCTACCGCCGCTACTCGGCGCCGGTCGGCATGGCCGAGGCCCTGTACGCCGCCGAGCGCGCCGCGAGCCCGGCGACCCGGACGGCCGTGATCGCCTGGGCCGACTACACGGCACCCAGCGGGCTCGGCATGGACGCGGCCACGGCGATGCGGGCCGAGGTCGGTGCCGTCCGCCTCAACGCGATGCTGCGCGGACTGCCCGGCACGGCCCCCGTCTCGCTGTTCTGCCACAGCTACGGCTCCGTGGTGTGCGGGCTCGCCGCGCGCGCCCTGCCGGGCCGGGTGGCCGACATCGCGGTGGCCGGCAGCCCCGGCATGCGCGTCGAGAAGGCCTCCCACCTGCGCACCGGCGCCCATGTGTGGGCCATGCGGGACGCCGACGACTGGATCCAGGACGTGCCGTACCTGGAACTCGGCGGGTTCGGCCACGGGGCCGACCCGGTGTCCTCCGGGTTCGGGGCGCGGGTGCTGTCGGCGCGGGGCGCCGAGGGGCACAGCGGCTACTTCGTGCCCGGCACGCAGAGCCTGGCGAACTTCGCCGAGATCGGGGTCGGCGCGTACGACGCGGTGCACTGCGCGCGCGAGGACGACGTCTGCCACGCCGGTTTGTCCGGCACGCCGACGGCCGGACGCGCGTAGAGGCGGGAGAAACTGCGGTGTGCGCGGGGAGGGGACGGAAAAGCACGTGCCGCATACGATGAGCCGCATGGGTGACGTACTGGCCGGATTTCATGCCGCCTGGGAGTTCGACTCCGACTCCGTGCTCATCCGCTACGAAGGGGGGATGCGAACACCCAAGCTCTTCCAGGCGCTCGGGGAGAGACGTGTTCCGCTGGAGGCGATCGCCGGGGTGACGCTCACGCCGGGCAAGCGGGGGACCGTCGTCCTGCGGGCCGAGCCGCGGCCGGGCGCCGACCCGTTGATGGAGGCGGCGGCCGGGCAGCTGAAGGAGGCCTGCGACCCGTACCGGCTGGTGCTGCCCGCCGAGCGGGAGGTGCTCGCCGAGTACTACGCCGACGAACTGCGCGCGCGGCTGACCGCGTCGGGGCCGGCCGAACGCTTCCTGGTTCAGGCGCCGAAGGGGCCGCTGTCGTTCAAGGCGTACGACGGCAAGGCGTCCTTCGACGGGACGTCGGTGGCCTTCCGGTGGTTCTGGACCGGGGCGTCGTCGGCGAAGTGGAAGGCCGGCGACCAGCGTTTCGCGGTCACCGACCTCAGCGGGGTGGAGTGGCGCTCCCCCGAGATGTTCGAGGGACATCTGCGGGTGCTGCGGCGAGACGCGGACGCCGCGCCGCGCGTGCAGCCGGACCAGGATCCGGCTGCTGTCGTGTTCGGGCTGGGGTACGGGCCGGTGCACGAGTCGCTGCCGTTCGCGGCGGCGGTCCTGGCGGCCGTACGGGACCGCGGCCCGGTGGCCGCGGTCCCGGCGGCGGCGCCCCGCCGCGACCCCGCCGACATCGCCGAGCGCATCCGTCATCTCGGGGAGCTGCACCAGGCCGGGCTGGTGACGGACGAGGAGTTCTCGGTGAAGAAGGCGGAGTTGCTGGCGGAACTCTGACCTACTCGCGGCCGGCCGAGGTGAACCGCATGTCCGCGTAGCGGTCGCCCGCCACCTGCTGCGCTATCGGCTCCAGCAGGGCCAGGTCCTCTTCCGTCAGCGTGATGCCCGTCGCGGCCACGTTCTCCTCCACTCGGGCCGGTTTGCGGGTGCCCGGGATCGGGATCACCGGCAGGTCGTGGACCCGTGCCTGCTGCTGGACCCATGCCAGGGCGATCTGGCCCGGGGACGCGCCGTGGTGCTCGGCGACGGCGCGGACCCGCTCCAGCAGGGCCGCGTTGGCGGCCGCGTTCTCGCCGGTGAAGCGGGGCTGATGGCGGCGGAAGTCATCGGCCGTCAGGTCCGTCTCGGCGTTGACGAAGGAGCCCGTCAGGAAGCCCCGGCCGAGCGGTGAGTACGGCACGAGCGCCACGCCCAGGTCACGGACCGCGGGGACGACCTTCGCCTCGATGTCCCGGCTGAACAGCGACCACTCCGACTGCACGGCGGCGATGGGGTGGACGGCGTGCGCGGCGCGCAGCTCGTCGGCCGTGACCTCGCTCAGGCCCAGGTGTTTGACCTTGCCCTCGCGGACCAGGTCGGCCATCGTGCCGACGCTCTCCTCGATCGGCACGTTCTCGTCGCGCCGGTGCATGTAGTAGAGGTCGATCACCTCGACGTCGAGGCGCTTCAGGCTCGCCTCGACGGCCCGGCGGATGTAGGGCGGGTCGTTGCGGATGATCCGCTTCGTCGGGTCGTCCTCGGGGATCGACAGGGCGAACTTGGTGGCGATGACGACCTCGTCGCGGTGCGCCTTGAAGAACGGGGAGAGGAACCGCTCGTTCTCCCCCGAGCCGTAGGCGTCCGCCGTGTCGTACAGGGTGACGCCGAGTTCCAGCGCCCGTTCCAGGGTGGCCCGTGAGGCGTCCGCGTCCGCGGGGCCGTAGGCGAAGCTCATGCCCATGCAGCCGAGGCCCTGGATGCCCACCTCCGGGCCGTCGTTGCCGAGCTTCGCCGTCGGGATCTTGCCGTCCGTCATCGGGACCTCTCCGACGCCAGGGCACGCCCGGCGTCCGCGTAGAAACTGATCTTGCGGTCGAGCACGGCGAGCGTGCCCTGGAGTTCGGCGATTCTCGCCAGCACGTCCTCCCGGGTCGCCTTCAGCAGCTCGAACCGCTCGTGGTAGGTGTGGTCGCCCTCGCGCACGAGTTCCGCGTACCGGACCATGTCCGCGACCGGCATGCCGGTCAGCCGGAGCTTGCCGACCAGGTCGAGCCAGTCGAGGTCGCGGTTGGTGTAGCGCCGCTGCCCGGTGTGGGAGCGGTCGATGTGCGGCATCAGCCCGATGCGCTCGTACCAGCGCAGGGTGTGCGCCGTCAGGCCGGTGAGGGCGGCGACCTCGCTGATCGTGTACTTGTCCTGGCCGTCCGGGCGGCGGTTCTGCGGCCGGGGGCCGGCGCAGGTGTCGGTCCTGGCAGTCGTCGTGGTGGTCTCGGGCTCCGTCACCGTCATGGCCTCAACGCTAGGACCTTGGAGCGCACTCCAAGCAAGCGCCGACGGTAAGAAATCGGCAGGATGCCGGCCGGCCCGGGCCCCACCCCTTGCTGGACCTGTCCCCGGGAGCACATAGGCTCGGCAGCATGTCGCTGAAGAGCCTCGCACTGATCGAGAACTGGCCGGTTCCCACCGCTGCGGCGGGTGTCGTACGGGCGGACGGCACGGTCCTGGGCACCCACGGCCCGGTCGGCCGGCGCTTCCCGCTGGCCTCGGTCACCAAGCCCCTCGCGGCCTACGCGGTGCTCGTCGCCTACGAGGAGGGCGCCGTCGAGCTGGACGAGCCGGCCGGGCCCGAGGGCGCGACCGTACGGCACCTGCTCGCGCACACCTCGGGGCTGGCCTTCGACGAGCACAAGGTGACGGCCCCGCCCGGCGAGCGGCGGCTGTACTCCAACGCCGGGTTCGAGCAGCTGGGCGACCACCTCGCGAAGGCGACGGACATCCCGTTCCCGGAGTACCTGCGGCAGGCGGTGCTGGAGCCGCTGGGCATGACGTCCACGACGCTGGAGGGCTCCCCCGCCAAGGACGGGGTGTCCACCGTCGAGGACCTGCTGCGGTTCGCGGCCGAGGTGCAGGCGCCGCGGCTGCTGGACCCGCGGACCGTCGCCGCGGCGATGACCGTGCAGTACCCGGGCACCAAGGGCGTCCTGCCCGGCTACGGGCACCAGAACCCGAACGACTGGGGACTCGGCTTCGAGATCCGCGGCGCCAAGTCGCCGCACTGGACGGGCGCGTCCTCCTCACCGCGCACCTTCGGGCATTTCGGGCAGTCGGGTACGCTCCTGTGGATCGACCCGGACGCGCGGGCCGCGTGCGTGGCGCTGACGGACCGGGCGTTCGGGCCCTGGGCGATCGAGGCGTGGCCGGCGTTCACGGACGCGGTGCTCGCGGAGCTCTAGGACATCTCCCACAGCAGCAGCTCGGCCCGCGTCACGGCCTGCGCCTGCAGGTCCTTCGCGTCCGTGACCCGGGCCGCGTCGCCCGGCCCCAACCGCTCGCCGTCCAGGCGTACTTCCCCGCGCACGACGTGGGCGTACACGTACGCCCCGTCCGGCACCGCCGTCCGCTCCCCCGCCGCCAGGCGCCGCACGTGCAGCACCGCGCCCGCCTCGGGCAGGGCGTACGGGGTGGAGTCGGCGATGCCGCGGACGACCTCGTAGCACGGCTCGCCGCCGGGGTCGCGGGGGGCCAGCCACATCTGCAGGAAGGTCAGCGGCGCCGGGCCGTCGTTGCGTTCGACGTGCCGGACGCCGGCCGCGGCGCTCAGGCGCTGCACGTCGCCGGGCCGCACCACCGACTCGTGGCCGGTGGAGTCGCGGTGGGTGAGCTCCCCCTCGACGACCCAGGTCACGATCTCGGTGTGGCTGTGCGGGTGCTCGTCGAAGCCGGCGCCGGGCGCCAGGTGCTCCTCGTTGCAGGCGATGACCGCCCCGAAGCGGAGGTTGTCCGGGTCGTAGTGGGGGCCGAAGGAGAAGGCGTGCCAGGTCTCGATGCCGGCCGCCGGATCACCGCCCCGGTAGCGCTCGTCCGCGCGCCGTACGTCCATCACGTGGTCCACCGTAGACCCGGCGGCGCGCACCGCCGTCCCGATAAGGCAGTCTTGTCCCGTGCCCGAACCAGAACCCAGCAAGAACGAAGCCGCGGCCCACGACGTCCATCCGCACTCCGCGACGCTGAAGCGGCTGGAGAAGTCCTCCGGATCGCTCGCCGCGCAGGCCATCGCGCGGATGGACGAGACGCTGCCCTGGTACCGGGCGATGCCCCCGGAGAACCGTTCCTGGATCGGGCTGGTCGCACAGGCCGGTATCGCCGCCTTCACCGAGTGGTTCCGGCACCCGGACGCCCCGCAGGCCATCTCCACCGACGTCTTCGGCACCGCGCCGCGCGAGCTGACCCGGGCGATCACGCTGCGGCAGACCGTGGAGATGGTGCGCACCACCATCGAGGTCATGGAGTCGGCCATCGACGAGGTGGCGGCGCCCGGCGACGAGTCCGTGCTGCGCGAGGCCCTGCTCGTGTACGCCCGGGAGATCGCCTTCGCCACCGCCCAGGTCTACGCCCAGGCCGCCGAGGCACGCGGTGCCTGGGACGCGCGGCTGGAGTCGCTGGTGGTGAACGCCGTGCTGAGCGGGGAGGCCGACGAGGGCGCCGTGTCGCGGGCCGCCGCCCTGGGGTGGAACTCGCCCGAGCATGTGTGTGTGGTGCTGGGCACCGCTCCGGACGGGGACTCCGAACTGACCGTCGAGGCGATCCGCCGGGCCGCCCGGCACGCCAAGCTCCAGGTGCTGACCGGGGTGCTCGGGGACCGGCTGGTGGTCATCGCGGGCGGCAGCGACAACCCGCTGGCCGTGGCGAAGTCGCTGATCGGGCCGTTCGCGGCGGGGCCGGTCGTGGCGGGCCCGGTGGTGCCGGACCTGCTGGCCGCGACCCGGTCCGCGCAGGCCGCCGCCGCCGGCCTGAAGGCGTGTTCCGCCTGGCAGGACGCGCCCCGCCCGGTCCTGGCGGACGACCTGCTTCCGGAACGAGCCATCGCCGGGGACCCCTCGGCCCGCGAGCAGTTGGTGGAGGAGATCTACAGACCGCTGGAGGAGGCCGGGGCCGCGCTGCTGGAGACGCTCAGCGTGTATCTGGAGCAGGCCAGCAGCCTGGAGGGCGCCGCCCGCATGCTGTTCGTGCATCCCAACACCGTGCGCTACCGGCTTCGACGTGTGACTGACGTCACCGGCTGGTCGCCGTCCGATGTACGCTCGGCGTTCACCCTGCGCATCGCGCTGATCCTGGGGCGTCTGGCCGATGGAGATCCTCAGCTCTAGGGTTTTGTCGGGGCCCCACAAAACCCCTTCGTGTTCTTCGTCCTAGTCCCCACGGGCGGCCGTGGCCGTCCCCAAGAGAGAGTGTGAGAGTGCTCGTACTCGTCGCTCCCGGCCAGGGCGCCCAGACGCCCGGCTTCCTGACTGAATGGCTCCAGCTGCCCGGTGCCGCCGACCGCGTCGCCGCCTGGTCGGACGCCATCGGACTCGACCTCGCCCACTACGGCACACAGGCCGACGCGGACACCATCCGCGACACCGCCGTGGCCCAGCCGCTGCTCGTGGCGGCCGGGATCCTGTCCGCCTCGGCACTCGGTGACATCACCGAGATCGCCCCGGGGGCGGTCGCGGGGCACAGCGTCGGCGAGATCACCGCCGCCGCCTTCGCCGGTGTCCTCGACGACACCGCCGCGCTGACCCTGGTGCGCAAGCGGGGCCTGGCCATGGCCGAGGCCGCCGCGATCACCGAGACCGGCATGGCCGCGCTGCTCGGCGGCGACCCGGAGGTGACCGTCCCGCACCTGGAGAAGCTGGGCCTGACCCCGGCGAACATCAACGGCGCGGGCCAGATCGTCGCGGCCGGCACCAAGGAGCAGATCGCCGCGCTGGAGGCGGACAAGCCCGAGGGCGTGCGCAAGGTCGTCAAGCTCCAGGTCGCCGGTGCCTTCCACACGCACCACATGGCGCCCGCGGTCGACAAGCTGGCGCAGGCCGCGGCCGGCCTGGCGCCCGCCGACCCGAAGGTCGCCTACGTCTCCAACAAGGACGGCCGGTCCGTCGCCTCCGGCACCGAGGTGCTCGAGCGCCTGGTCGGACAGGTCGCCAACCCGGTCCGCTGGGACCTGTGCATGGAGACGTTCAAGGAGCTCGGCGTCACCGCGCTGCTGGAGGTCTGTCCGGGCGGCACCCTCACCGGGCTCGCCAAGCGCGCCCTGCCCGGGGTGAAGACGCTGGCCCTGAAGACCCCCGCCGACCTCGACGCGGCTCGCGCGCTCATCGCCGAGCACAGCGCCTCTTAGGAGCCCCCATGGCGAAGATCAAGCCCAGCAAGGGCGCCCCGTACGCCCGCATCCTGGGCGTGGGCGGCTACCGCCCGACCCGGGTCGTGCCCAACGAGGTGATCCTCGAGAGGATCGACTCGTCCGACGAGTGGATCCGGTCGCGCTCCGGCATCGAGACCCGGCACTGGGCCTCGGCGGACGAGACGGTCGCCGCGATGTCCATCGAGGCCGCCGGCAAGGCCATCGCGGACGCGGGCATCTCCGCCGAGCAGATCGGTGCCGTGATCGTCTCCACGGTCTCGCACTTCAAGCAGACGCCGGCCGTGGCCACCGAGATCGCCGACAAGCTCGGCACCGCCAGGGCCGCCGCGTTCGACATCTCGGCGGGCTGCGCCGGCTTCGGCTACGGACTCACCCTCGCCAAGGGCATGGTCGTCGAGGGCTCCGCGGAGTACGTGCTCGTCATCGGCGTGGAGCGGCTGAGCGACCTGACCGACCTGGAGGACCGGGCCACGGCCTTCCTGTTCGGCGACGGCGCGGGCGCGGTTGTGGTCGGCCCGTCCGAGGAGCCGGCCATCGGTCCCACCGTGTGGGGGTCGGAGGGCGACAAGTCCGAGACCATCACGCAGACCGTGCCGTGGACGGACTACCGCGACGGGACGGTCGCGAAGTTCCCCGCGATCACGCAGGAGGGCCAGGCGGTCTTCCGCTGGGCCGTGTTCGAGATGGCGAAGGTCGCCCAGCAGGCGCTGGACGCGGCCGGGATCTCCTCGGACGACCTGGACGTCTTCATCCCGCACCAGGCCAACGTGCGGATCATCGACTCGATGGTGAAGACCCTGAAACTGCCGGAGCACGTCACGGTCGCCCGTGACATCCGCACCACCGGCAACACCTCGGCCGCCTCGATCCCGCTCGCGATGGAGCGGCTCCTGGCGACCGGCGAGGCGAAGAGCGGCGACACCGCGCTCGTCATCGGCTTCGGGGCGGGTCTCGTCTACGCCGCGACTGTCGTTACTCTCCCCTAGGCACTCCGTGCCGGATCATGCGGTCCGGTACGGCACAGCAAAGTCTCGCCGCTGACGCGGCGGGCCGCCCAACCCTCTGGAACATCTACGAAGGAGCGCCACCATGGCCGCCACTCAGGAAGAGATCGTCGCCGGTCTCGCCGAGATCGTGAACGAGATCGCCGGCATCCCGGTTGAGGACGTCCAGCTGGACAAGTCCTTCACCGACGACCTGGACGTCGACTCGCTGTCCATGGTCGAGGTCGTCGTCGCCGCCGAGGAGCGCTTCGACGTCAAGATCCCGGACGAGGACGTCAAGAACCTCAAGACCGTCGGCGACGCGACCGACTACATCCTCAAGCACCAGGCCTAAAGGCCCTGCCAGGGCCGGTCCTCCGGCCCCGCCACCCGGCGGTGGCGCCGCTGATCCTCGTATCCGTTGGAGAAAGATTTCCCGTGAGCTCGACCAATCGCACCGTGGTCGTCACCGGTATCGGCGCAACCACACCGCTGGGTGGCGACGCGGCCTCTACCTGGGAGGGCCTGGTCGCCGGACGTTCCGGCGTCAAGCCCCTGGAGCAGGAGTGGGCCGCCGAGCAGGCGGTCCGTATCGCGGCCCCGGTCGCCGTGGAGCCGACCGAGGTCATCCCGCGACCGCAGGCCCGCCGCCTGGACCGCTCTGCGCAGTTCGCGCTGGTCGCGGCGCAGGAGGCCTGGAAGGACGCCGGTTTCGACGCCAAGGCCGGTGAGGGCGCCGACGTCGACCCCGACCGGCTGGGCGCGGTCATCGCCTCCGGCATCGGCGGCGTGACGACCCTGCTGGACCAGTACGACGTGCTGAAGGAGAAGGGCGTCCGCCGCGTCTCCCCGCACACCGTGCCCATGCTGATGCCCAACAGCCCGTCGGCGAACGTCGGTCTGGCCGTGGGCGCCCGCGCGGGCGTGCACACCCCGGTCTCCGCCTGCGCGTCCGGCGCGGAGGCCATCGGCTACGCCATCGAGATGATCCGCACCGGCCGCGCCGACGTCGTCGTCGCGGGTGGCACGGAGGCGGCGATCCACCCGCTGCCCATCGCCGCGTTCGGCAACATGATGGCGATGTCCAAGAACAACGAGAACCCGCAGGGCGCTTCGCGGCCCTACGACATCGCCCGGGACGGTTTCGTCCTCGGTGAGGGCGCCGGCGTGATCGTCCTGGAGTCCGCCGAGCACGCCGCCCGGCGCGGGGCGCGGGTGTACGCCGAGGCGGTCGGGCAGGGCATCTCCGCCGACAGCCACGACATCGTGCAGCCGGAGCCGGAGGGGCGCGGCATCCAGCACGCCCTGCAGAACCTGCTGGAGCGCAACGACCTGGACCCGGCGGAGATCGTGCACGTCAACGCGCACGCCACGTCGACGCCGGCCGGTGACATCGCGGAGCTCAAGGCGCTGCGGAAGGTGTTCGGCGACCACACCGACCACATCGCGGTGTCCGCGACCAAGTCGATGACCGGGCACCTGCTCGGTGGTGCCGGTGGCGTCGAGACGGTGGCGACCGTGCTCGCCCTGTACCACCGGGTGGCTCCGCCGACGATCAACGTGGAGAACATCGACCCCGAGGCCGAGGCCAACGCGGACATCGTCCGGGGCGAGGCCCGCAAGCTGCCCGTCGAGGGGCGTATCGCCGCGCTGAACGACTCGTTCGGGTTCGGCGGGCACAACGTGGTGCTGGCGTTCCGGACCGTCTGACCGGCGGCCGTACGTACGTGAAGGGCCCCCACCGTCCGGTGGGGGCCCTTCACGTGTGCCGGTGAGGTCTCAGACCACCTGGTGGAGCCAGCGCACGGGGGCGCCCTCTCCCGCGTACCGGAAGGGTTCCAGTTCGTCGTCCCAGGGCTTGCCGAGGAGCTTGGAGATCTCCGACTCCAGGTCCGTCTCGCCGCGCTGGGAGCGCTGGAGGGCGGCGCGCAGCCGGTCCTCGGGGATGAGGATGTCGCCGTGGATGCCGGTGACGGCGTGGAAGATGCCGAGCTCGGGCGTGCAGCTGTAGCGTTCGCCCTCGGCGGTGGCGCAGGGCTCGGCGGTGACCTCGAAGCGGATCAGGTGCCAGCCGCGGAGCGCGGAGGCCAGTTTGGAGGCGGTGCCGGCCTCGCCCTGCCAGGAGAACTCCGAACGCCAGGTGCCCGGGGCGGCGGGCTGGCGGATCCAGTCCAGGCTGACGCGTGTGCCGAGCACCCCGGCGATGGCCCACTCGACGTGCGGGCACAGCGCGCGCGGCGCGGAGTGCACGTACAGGACTCCACGTGTCGTCACCGGGACCTCCGGGCAGCGGGACATCGGGGAAACGGGCGGAACGGCCGCGGCCGGGCGGGCCACGTTGATGGCGAGGCTACCGTGCGGCGGGGCAAGGAGTGTGACGTACCGTCGGTCCCGGGGCCGGGAAACGCCTGCCATTCACCCAGGGGGACGCTTGTACGGGTGTGAGGCGTTCCACCTGGCCGGGCGGGAACCCTCGGGTGCTGGTATGGGTTGGTCACAGTGACGGCCGCGCGAGGGAGGGGACCCAGGGGATGCTGACACGACGGCAGCGCGCACGGGCCGTTCTCGCCGTGGCGGTCGCGGCCGTGCTGGGGGTCGCCGGGTGCGATGCCGCGGGCGGCGACTCCGCCGGGCCCTCCGCGTCGCGGAAGGCGAGCCCGTCCCCGAAGCCGACCCCCCTGTGGGACACCAGCCCCAGCTCTGTGGCCGCCGTCGGCGACTCCATCACCACCGGCTTCGACGCCTGCTCGGTGCTGTCGGACTGCCCGGAGGTGTCCTGGGCGACGGGCAGCAGCAAGGAGGTCGACAGTCTGGCCGTACGGCTGCTGGGGCGGGCCGGGGCGGCCGGGCGGAGCTGGAACTACGCCGTGTCGGGGGCGCGGATGGCGGACCTGCCGGGGCAGATGGCCCGGGCGGTGACGCGCCGGCCGCAGCTGGTGACGGTGATGGTGGGGGCGAACGACGCCTGCCGGGACACCACGGCCCAGATGACCTCGGTCGACGCCTTCCGGGCCGACTTCCAGGAGGCGCTGCGGACCCTGCGCGCGGCCCTGCCCGAGACGCAGGTGTACGTGGCGAGCGTGCCGAACCTGAAGCGGCTGTGGTCGCAGGGCCGGACCAACCCGCTCGGCAAGCAGGTGTGGAAGCTCGGCATCTGCCCGTCGATGCTGGGGGACGCGGACGCCCTGGACGCGGCGGCGACGCTGCGCAGGGACACCGTGCACAGGCGGGTGGAGGACTACAACAGGGTGCTCGGGGAGGTCTGCGCCAAGGACCGGCGGTGCCGGTACGACGGCGGGGCGGTGTACGCCTACCGCTTCGGCACCGGGCAGCTGAGCCAGTGGGACTGGTTCCACCCCAGCGTGAACGGCCAGGCCAGGCTGGCGGAGATCGCGTACCGGACGGTCACCGCGAAGACCGGCTGACTTAGAGTTCCGCACATGAACGAACTCTTCGGCACACTTCCCGACGGCACCCCGGTCCATCGCTGGACGCTGGAGCGGGCCGGTATACGGGTGCGGATCCTGACCTACGGCGGGATCGTGCAGTGCGTCGAGGTGCCGGACCGGCGGGGCCGGGCCGGGAACGTGGTGCTGGGGTTCGAGGACCTCGACGGCTACCTGACCCATCCGGGTCCCTACCTCGGTGCGCTCATCGGGCGGTACGCCAACCGGATCGCGCGGGGCCGCTTCACGCTGGACGGGCGCACGTACACGCTCGCGCGGAACAACGGGCCGAACGCGCTGCACGGCGGGGAGCGCGGCTTCGACAAGCGGGTGTGGGACGCGGCCCCGGTGGCGCACGGGGTGCGGCTGACGCTGGTCAGCCCGGACGGCGAGGAGGGCTACCCGGGGCGGCTGGAGGTCGCGGTGACCTACACGCTGGACGAGGCGGGCGCGCTGCGGATCGCGTACCAGGCGGTCACGGACGCCCCGACGGTGGTGAACCTGACCAACCACGGCTACGTCAACCTGGCCGGCTCCGGCAGCGCGGGCGGGCATGAGCTGCGGATCGCCGCCTCGCGCTACACGCCGGTCGACGCGGACCTGATCCCGACGGGGGTGCTGGAGGACGTCTCCGGCACCCGTTTCGACTTCCGTACGTCCCGCGCGGTGGGCTCCGGCTACGACCACAACTTCGTGTTCGACAAGGGGGTGACGGACCGCCCCGAGGAGGTCGCCGAGCTGTACGAGCCGGCCTCCGGGCGGGTGCTGACGGTGGCGACGACGGAGCCGGGGATGCAGCTGTACACGGCGGACCACCTGGGCGAGCCCTTCTCCCCCGGCGACGGCATCGCGCTGGAGACGCAGCACTTCCCCGACTCCCCGAACCGGCCCGCCTTCCCGAGCACGGTGCTGCGGCCGGGTGAGGTGTTCCGGTCGGAGACGGTGTACGCATTCTCCGTACGGTAGGCCGGGCCCCGACGGGCCCCGGCCCGGGGTCAGGTGCCGGACCGGGGCCGTCAGGGGGACTTCTCCCGGATCCGACGGTAATCGTCACGCTGATCCAGCGGTCCGCGATCGAGCGCCCCGCCTGGATCCCGTACGAACCCTTCACAAACACCCACGAGTTGGTCATCTCGTCCGGCTCGCCGGGTGCCAGCTACAGCTGCACGCCCCCCCGATCCGGCGCGTCGCGATGAGTTCTGCGGTGTCCGGCGGTCCTACAGTCGAACCCGGCCCCGAGGAGGCTTTTCGATGCGCAGCGTGACCTACTCGATGAACGTGTCGCTGGACGGCTACATCGTCGGGCCGGACGGCCGCTTCGACTGGACGGCACCGGACGCGGAGGTCTTCCGCTTCTGGATCGACGAGATCCGCAACGTCGGCGTCCACCTGCTGGGACGACGGCTGTACGAGACGATGCTGTACTGGGAGACCGCCGACCAGGACCACTCGCTGGACGAGGCCGAGCTCGAGTGGGCCGCCCTGTGGAACCCGCTGCCGAAGGTGGTGTTCTCCACCACGCTGCCGGCCGTGCGGGGCCAGGCCCGCCTGGCTTCCGGCTCCCTGGCGGAGGAGATCGAGCGGTGGCGGGCCGAGCCCGGCGAGGGCGACATCGCGATCGGCGGTGCGACGCTCGCCGCGCAGGCGGCCGCGGCCGGCCTGATCGACGAGTACCGGGCCGTGGTCTACCCGGTACTGGTCGGCGGGGGCACCCCGTTCTTCCCGCGGGACGAGCGCCGGGTGGACCTCGCCCTCGCCGAGACCCGCACCTTCGACTCGGGAATGGTGTACCTCCGCTATCGCGTGACGCGGTAGGCCGCGCCCTGGAGCGCCGCCGCCTCAGCTCGCCGGCGCGGGGCCGCCACGGTCCTCGCCGGCGCCCACGATGCGCTCCACCGCAGCCGCGACCAGTTGGTCGCGCTCCTCCTGCGAGAGCAGGTCGGGCAGGGTGAGCTGCTCGACGATCAGCCAGTTCAACGTGAGCATGAGCAACCTGACGGCCATGGCGTCGCCGGGGAGGCCGGAGGCCTCGTGGTAGGCCACGTTGGCGTCCATGTCGGCGCGGACCCGCTCGGTGAGCACCGTGCGCAGGGCGGGACGGCGGGTCGCCTCCAGCCGCAGTTCGAGGAAGGCCAGGTAGCCGGTGCGGAACGAGGCCACGCGGCCGACCAGTTCCCGCATCAGCTCGGTGTACGTCTCCAGGTCGCGGCCGGCCGTCCGCTGCCGGGCGAGGGTGGCCTCGTCCGGCTGGAGCCGCTCGTAGACGCGGGCACCGGCCTGGGTGAGCAGCTCGTCGCGGTTGGCGAAGTAGTTCGAGGCGGTGCCGGCGGGCACGGCGGCCTCGGCGTCCACCGCCCGGAACGTCAGGCCGCGTGCGCCGTCCCTGGCCAGGACCTCGATGGCGGCGTCGACGAGAGCCGCGCGCCGCTGTTCGTTCCGCCTCACCATTGACACCACTCCAGTTGTAGTACTACGTTGCGACCACTACGGACAGAGTACTACGGGCAGAGTGCTAAGGGCGCTCAGAGAGCGGGCAGACAGATGCAGCCGACGTTCGTGCTGGTCCACGGAGCTTTCGCGAACTCCTTCTCCTTCGCTCCGCTGCAGGCCGAGCTCGGCCTGCTGGGGCACCGTTCGGTCGCCGTAGACCTGCCGGGCCACGGCTTCGGGGCCGGCTACCCGCGCGCCTACCAGGCTCCGCAGGACCTCGCGGGTCTCGCCACCGAGCCCGGCTCGATCAGGGGTGTCACGCTGGCCGACAACGCCGCGCACCTGATCGGATTACTGGAACGGGCGCGTGAGCACGGGCCGGTGATCCTCGTCGCGCACAGTCGTGGCGGTATCACGGCCACCGCCGCGGCCAACGCGCGGCCGGACCTGATCGACCGCGTCGTCTACGTCGCGGCCTGGTGCCCGGTGGACCTCGATGTGGCCGACTACTACGCCGAGCCGGAGATGGCCACGGTCGACGCCGCGTCGCTGGGTCTGGCCATGGCCGGGAACCCGGCCGACCTCGGGCTGCTGCGGGTCAACTTCCGCACCTCGGACCCGGCAGCCCTGGCGGCACTGAAGGCGGCCTTCCTCGCCGACGGCACCGACCAGGAGTTCCTGGCCTTCCTCAACACCTTCCAGCCCGACGAGAACCTGGACGTCGGTACGTGCGCCGACCGGGCGCAGGCGGCGACCTGGGGCACCATCCCGAAGACCTATGTGCGCCTGGCCGGCGACGCGAGTCTGCCGCTCGCCCTCCAGGACCGGCTGATCCGCGAGGGCGACACGCTGACCCCGGACAACCCGTACGACGTGCGCACCCTGGAGGGCAGTCACCTCAGGTGGCTGATCGACCCCGCACCGGCGGCCCGGCTCCTGGGAGAGGTCGCCGCCCTCACGGCCCCGTCCACCTGAGGGAACCTCTGCCGCTCCGGCCAGGGCCACACAGCCCGGGGTACCACGCCGTCCCTCACCGCGCCGGTACGGCGGCCACGACCTCGACCTCGACGAGGGCCTCGGGCCGGAAGAGCCGGGGTACCTCGAAGGTCATGCTGGTGGGAGGGGTGCCGGTCAGGTACTGCCGCCGCACGGCGCCGTACTCCTCCAGCCGGGAGATGTCGGTCAGGTACGTACGGATGCTGACGACGTCGGCCAGGGTGGCGCCGTGGGCCTTCAGCAGGGCGGCGACGGTCTCGAAGACGCCCCGGGTCTGCTCGGCGAGGGTGGCGCCCTCGGCGATCTGCCCGGAGAGGAACAGCAGGGCGCTGCCGTCGGCGTTTCCGACGCGGGCGACCTGGGAGTAGTAGGGGCTCAGCGGCTGGGGCGCGGAGGCGGGGTTGTCCAGGGTGACCTGCATACCTGTCCTCGGGGAGTCTTCGGAGGTGCGGATCGCGGCGGCGGCCCGGGCGATGTCGGCGTGCGCGACGGCCGGGTCGCCGGCGGCCCTGCGGTACTGGTCCGACACGGCCCGCAGGGCGGGCAGCGGTGCCGCCCGGGTGGCCAGGTCGAGGTCCTTGACGGCGAGGGAGGTGGCGAAGTGCACGCCGTCGGCCTGGGCCCGGGCGAGGGCTCCGTCGAGCGGACTGTGGGCAAGGGCGGTCCGGGTGGTGTCGTCGTCCAGGCCGAGGGCGTCGGCCAGGCGCTGGGCCTCGGCGACGACCGCGACGCCGCCGAGCACGGCCGCGTTGACCACGAGCTTGAGCGCGGCCCCGGAGCCGGCCGGTCCGGTCGGGGTGACCTCACCGAGGTGGGCCAGGATGTGCGCGACACCGGCCGTGTCACCGCCGGCCAGGATGCCCAGGCGCCCGGTGGCGGCCCGGTCCGTGCTGCCCATGACCGGTGCGTCGACCAGCCGGACCCCCGGGCCGAGCCGCGCGGCCAGCTCCCGTACGGCGTCCGGGCCGACGGTGGACATCTCCACCCAGGACATGCCGGGCCGCAGCACGGGTGCCACCGCGTCCACGACCGCGCCGAGCGCGTCCGGGCCGGACAGCATCGTGATCACCACGTCGGCGTCCCGTACGGCCTCGGCCGGGGACGCGGCCCGCACGGCGCCCGCGGCGGCCAGCGGCTCGGCCCGGGCCGCCGTCCGGTTCCAGGCGGTCAGCGGATGTCCGGCGGCCAGGAGCCGGCGGGCCATGGGGGCGCCCATGTGCCCGAGGCCCAGAAAGGCGATCTTCTCCATGCCGTCGACGCTACGCAGCGCCCTCTCATGCGACAAGCGAATGTCTAGCATGGCAGCCATGCCGAACCAGCATGCGCAAGCACCCGCAGAAGAAGAAGACGGCCTTCCGGAGCTCTCCAGCGTGTGGCTGCGGGTCTTCCTGGAGGTCGCCCGGCACGGCTCGTTCACGGTCGCCGCCCGGACGCTGGGCTGGACCCAGTCCGCGGTGTCCCGGCAGATCTCCTCCCTGGAGGCCGCGCTCGGCGGCGGACCGCTCTTCGACCGGCTGCCGCGCGGGGTGCGGCTGACGGAGGCCGGGCGGATCCTGGTCCCGCACGCCGAAGCGGTCGCCGCCGCGCTGCGCGGCGCCCGGCGCGACCTGGCCGCGCTGCGGGAGGCAGCCGGCGGCCGGCTCCGGTTCGGCGCCTTCGCCACCGCCGACGCGGCGCTCGTGCCGCAGGCCCTGGCCGCCTTCCGCGCCCGCCATCCCCGCGTCCGCGTCACCCGCGAGGAGGGCCTGACCCCGGCCCTGCTGGACCGCCTGGCCGCCGGGCACCTGGACCTCGCGGTCGTCTCGACCACGGGCCGCGCCCCGCTGGAGACGTACCGGCTGCACCACCTCCTCGACGAGTCCCTGTACGTCGCCGTCCCCGCCGGTCATCCCCTGGCGGCACGGCAAGAGCCCGTCCGGCTCGGGGAGCTGGCCGACGCGGACTGGATCGCGGGCAGCCCGCGCCCCGAGGGCACCCTGCTCGACGCGGCCCTGCGGCAGGGCTTCCGGCCGCGTGTCGCGCATGTCGTCGGCGAGTGGACCGCCAAGCAGGGGTACGTCGCGGCCGGGCTCGGCGTGACCCTGGTGCCGGCGCTGGCCGCCGGATCGCTGCGCACGGACATCCGGCTGCTGCGGGTCCTCGACGAGGGCGGCCCGGCCCGGGCGGTGTACGCGGCGACGGTGCGGGGGCGGTCGCTCACACCGGCCGCCGCGGCCTTCCTGACCGCGCTGCGGGAGGCCGCGGCGACGATCCCCTGAGCTGACGCACCATGGCGTGCGCCCCGTCCGTCGCGTGATACTGCGCGCGTTGCCCACGCCGCCGACGGAAGGCTGAACTCCCGTGATATCCCTGCGTGTTCGGACCGGATTACTCGGACTCGTCCTGGTGGCCGGGTTCGCGGCCCCCGGCCACGGCGGCTCCGGCGGCCGCCGGGCAGCCGACCGTGGAGGAACAGCGGCTCGACCGGGCCGTGCCCCAGGAGATCCTGCGCCGCTCCGGATTCGACACCGTGGCACCGCACTTCGCCCGCGTTCTCGGCACGGCGCGCTCCTCCGCCGACGCCCGCCGGATCGTCGTACGCGAGGGATCGGCGCTGTGGCGGCGGGCCGTCGAGCGGGCGCAGGGGCGCGGCCCCGCGGGCGGGGATCTGAGCCGGGACGACGACCGGCCGCTGTACTGGGCGCGGCTCGGGATGACGAGGCAACTGCGGACCTGGGAGCCCGAGTTCGGGCTGGGCGACCGGGAACGGGCCCGGCTGCTCGACGAACTGGAGCGCACCTCGCGCGGCCAGGCCGACCTCCGCCACCCGCGCGGCAAGGGGCTGAAGCGGGTCCTGGTGACCGGCTTCGACCCGTTCACCCTGGACCGGGACATCCGGATCTCCAACCCGTCGGGCGCGACCGCGCTGGCCCTCGACGGCACGGTGATCGAGACCACCGACGGCCCGGCCCGGGTGGAGACGGCCGTGTTCCCGGTGCGCTGGCGGGACTTCACCGAGGGGGCGGTGGAGCGGGCGCTGCGGCCCCGCCTGCCGGAGGTGGACCTGTTCGCGACGGTGAGCCAGGGGCGGATCGGGCGGTTCGACGTCGAGCGGACCAACGGGGCCTGGCGGGGCGGCTTCCCGGACAACGAGAACATTGGCCGGACCGGGACGGTCCCGGTCACCGACCCGGCCTCCCAGCCGCAGTGGACGGCGACCACCCTGCCGTACCGGGAGATCGTCGCCGCGCACACCGGGCGCTTCCCGGTGTACGACAACACGACCGTGACCGAGATCCCGGCGGGCGGCACCGAGCCCGTCGTACGGCCGGACGGGCCGACGCCCGGTTCGACGGCCCGGGCCGGGGGCGGCGGGGACTACCTGTCCAACGAGATCGCCTACCGGGCGACCCTGCTGCGCGACCGGCTCGGGCTGCGCGGCACGCTGCCGGGCGGGCATGTGCACACACCGGTGCTCCAGTTCGGCGCCGGGAACACCACCGAGGTCACCGACCCGGAGTTCGTGCGGAACCGGCTGGACATCATCGCCCAGGTGCGGGCGATCCTCGCCGTGGCGGTCAGTGCGACGGAGCGAACGCGAGGCTGACGCCGAGGCCGGCCAGCACGGAGCCGATGAGCTTGTTGAGGACCTTCTGGCCGCGCAGCATCAGGGTGCGCATCCTCTCGTGCGAGAAGAACACGGCGACGACGGCGAACCACAGCAGGTGGGCCAGCGACATGAACAGCCCGTAGCCCGCCTGCTGGTACACCGGCGTGCCGGGGCTGACGACCTGGGCGAAGGTGGAGACGACGAACAGGGTCGTCTTCGGGTTGAGGACGTTGGTCAGGAAGCCGGTGCGCAGCGCCGCGAGCGGGGTGAGCTCCGTCTTGTCGTCCAGGTCGACCTCGACCTCGCCGCGGGCGCGGAAGGTGCGCACGCCGACGTACACGAGGTAGGCGGCGCCGACCAGCTTGATGACCGTGAAGAGGGCGGTGGACGACGCGATGAGCAGGCCGACGCCGAGCATCGTGTACGTCACGTGCACCAGGACGCCGGCGGCGACCCCGGCCGCGCCGAGCAGGCCGGTGCGGCGGCCGTACAGGTAGCTGTTGCGGACGATCATCGCGAAGTCGGCGCCGGGGGCGATGACGGCCAGGACGGTGATGACGGCGACGGCGAGCACCTCGGTCAACGGGCGACCTCCCCTTCGGGCGCGGCGGCGTCACGGTCGTCGCCGGCGGTCTCCTCGCCGAGCAGGTGACGGGCCATCAGGGTGGCGCCCGCGACCGCGCCCGGCATCAGGAACACCGCGACGAACGGCACCAGGAAGGCCAGGCCCAGGGGCGTGCCGAAGCCCCAGACCAGCATCTTGCGGGAGCGCAGCAGGGCGAGGCGGTCGCGCAGTTCGACACCGCGGCGCTGCAGGGCCACGGCGGTGAGTTCCTCGGTGAGGAAGAAGCCGGTCACGAAGAAGCCGAGCACCGGGACGACCGTCTGCCCGGCGACCGGGATGAACCCGGCGGCGAACAGCAATGCGCCCCACACGGCGGCCCGGACCACGATCCGGAGGCTGTCGCGGGCGGAGATCCACAGCTCGCGCCAGAGCGGCAGGCCGGACTCGGGGGCGGTGCCGTCCGGGGAGACGTCCCGGTCGACCTGCTCGGAGAGGCTCTCGTAGAACGGCTGCCCGACGAGCAGGGTGACCGCGGTGAACGTCAGGACGGACAGCAGCAGGGCGAGGGCGAACAGCACGACGGTGAGGAAGCCGCGGAACAGGCCGGCCCAGGGGCTCGACCAGTCGTCGGCGAACGGGGTCGCCCAGGCGACGGCGTCCTCGCCCCACAGCGCCAGCGCGGTGAGCGCCGCCGCGTACAGCACGAGCGTGATCAGGCCCGGCAGGAGCCCGAAGCCGTACTGCTTGCCGTGCCGGGCCACCCACCGCTGGCCCTTGAGAAGGTAGGAGAAGCCCGCCCCGAGATCGCGCATAGGCGGAACCTTATCGGTCGTGTTCGCCGGGGCTCGAACAGCCGGCTCAGGCGCCCAGCATCCGCCGCAGCGCGTCCCGCAGGGCGATGCGCTCGTCGTCGGAGAGCCCGGCCAGCGGCTCGCGGGCGAAGCGCAGGGACTCGCGCAGGGAGCGCGCCACCGTCCGGCCCTCGGCGGTGGCCGCCGCCAGCTTCACCCGCCGGTCGGCGGGGTCGGGGCGGCGCTCCACCAGGCCACGGGCCTCCAGGCGGTCCACGATGCCCGTGACGTTGGACGGCTCGCACTTCAGGCGCTGGGCGAGCCGGCGCATCGGCAGCGGCTCCAGCGACAGCAGGCTCAGCAGGCGCGCCTGCGCCCCGGTCAGCGCGTGCTCGGCGGCCGCCTCCTCGTAGTCCGCGTGGAACCGGGCCACGACCTCACCGATCAGCTCGACGACCTCCAGGGTCAGGGCGTCGGGACGGCGGGTGGCGGGTGGTGTGGTCATGGCGTCCAGGGTACCCGGTTGTTTGACAACCTGAAATATTCAGAGGCATGGTTGTTTCAGGTACTGAAGCATTTCCGTCCCCGAGCACGAGAGGAAAGGCGCTCCCATGACCGACACCCCCTCCCTCCCCTCCGTCAGCCGCGAGTGGCACCTGCTGAGCCGGCCCGTCGGCTGGCCGAAGCCCGAGGACTTCGCCCTCGTCGAGGCCGACGTGCCGACCCCGGGCGAGGGCCAGGTGCTGGTGCGGAACCTGTACCTCTCCGTCGACCCGTACATGCGCGGCCGGATGAGCGCCGCCAAGTCGTACGTGGCCCCCTTCGAGCTGGGCAAGGTCATGCAGGGCGGGGCCGTCGGCGAAGTCGTCGCCTCCCACGCCGAGGGCCTGAAGCCCGGTGACCACGTGCTGCACTTCTTCGGCTGGCGCGAGTACGCCGCCGTGGACGCCAAGAACGCCGTCAAGGTCGGCCCCGAGGCCGCGCCGCTGTCGACGTACCTCGGCGTGCTGGGCATGACCGGGCTGACCGCCTACGCGGGCCTGCTGCGCACCGCCGCCTTCAAGGAGGGCGACGCGGTGTTCGTGTCCGGCGCGGCCGGCGCCGTCGGCTCCCAGGTGGGGCAGATCGCCAAGCTCAAGGGCGCTTCGCGGGTCATCGGGTCCGCCGGGTCGCCGGAGAAGGTCAAGCTGCTCGTCGATGAGTACGGCTTCGACGCCGCCTTCAACTACAAGGACGGGCCCGTGAGCGAGCAGCTGCGCGCCGCCGCTCCCGACGGGATCGACGTGTACTTCGACAACGTCGGCGGCGACCACCTGGAGGCCGCCATCGGCTCCCTCAACCAGGGCGGCCGCATCGCGATCTGCGGCATGATCTCCGTCTACAACAACACCGAGCCCGCGCCGGGCCCGAAGAACCTCGCCCGCCTCATCCAGACCCGCGGCCGCATCGAGGGCTTCCTGGTCGGCGACCACTACGACCTCCAGCCGCAGTTCGTGGAGGAGGTCGGCGCCTGGGTGCGCTCCGGTCAGCTGAAGTACCGGGAGACCGTCGTCGAGGGCATCGAGAACAACCTCGAGGCGTTCCTCGGGGTGCTGCGCGGCGACAACACCGGAAAGATGATCGTCAAGCTGTGACCACGGCACCGTGACGCCTGCCTGAGAGCGTCGTTGCGTACGGCGGAGGCCGCACCCTTGGACGTGGGGTGCGGCCTTCACGCATCGGGTCAGCCGCGCAGGGCCGCCGCGTGGATCGCCCGTACGAACCGCTCGTTCTCCTCGGCCGCGCCGCCCGGGTAGGCGATGCGGCGCCGGGTGTAGCCGTACGCGAGGCCGCTGCGCGGGTCGGCGAAGGCCTGGGAGCCGCCCGCGCCGCTGTGGCCGAACGTGCCGGCGCCGAGGAACGGGTACGCGACGTCCGCGGTGGCCTGGAAGCCGAGGGCGAACGCGCGGTGGGCGCGGGAGACCAGGTCGTAGCCGACGGAGTGGATCTGGCCGACCTCGGCGATCATGTCCGGCTTCAGCAGCGGCGCCCGGTCGTCCACCTCGCTGATCGCCGCCGCGTACATCCGCGCCAGCCCCCGCGCGGAGGCCACCCCGCCCGCCGAGGCCGGGCCCTTGGCGCGCACCGTACGGGAGTTGGGGTGGTCCTCCAGCGCCCCGGTGTCCGGCACGTGGGCGTTGTAGGCGATCGCGGCCAGCGAGTGCCGCTCCGCCGGCTGGGCGTCCAGCTCGGCCTGCTGCTCCGGCGTCGGCAGCATCGGCTGCACGGAGCGGAAGCGGGGCTCGTCGGCCTCGGGCAGGCCCAGGTGGAAGTCGAGCCCGTACGGCACCCGCACCCGGTCCTCGTACAGCTCCTGCACCGTACGGCCCGTGGCCCGGCGGACGACCTCGCCGACGAGCGCGCCCATGACCAGGGCGTGGTAGCCGAAGGCCGTGCCCGGGCGCCAGAACGGCTTCTGGTCGGCGAGGCGCTCGGCGATCGCCCGGTCGTCCGCCAGCTCCTCCGGGGAGAACCCGGCGTCGAGCCCGACCAGACCGGCCCGGTGGGCCAGCAGGTCCCGCAGGGTCAGCGCGCCCTTGCCCTCGGCGGCGAACTCCGGCCAGTAGTACGTCACCTTGCGGTCCAGCTCCAGCGTGCCGTCCTGGACGAGCAGGGCGACGACCAGGTAGGCGGCCCCCTTCGTGGACGAGAACACGCCGTACAGGGCGTCGGGGCCGGGGCCCGCCCACAGGTCGACGACCTTGCGGCCGTGCACGTAGGCGCACAGCTGGCCCTCGTAGTCGGGGCGTTCCCCGGCGACGAACGCGGCGAACCGGGCGCGCACCTCCTCGAAGCCGTCTGCCACGGTGCCGTGGATCTCCTGCGTCATCCGCTCTCCTCACCTGAACCGCTGTGTGCCACTGTGATCAATGCCCGCGCTTCCTGGATCGGTACGGCGAGGTGTACCGGTTCGACTCAACCGCACCAGGGACACGTCGGCCGTCCGGTCGGGCCGGACTGATCCGAACGACAGACGCTAGGTGCACCACCACAGGAAGCGGTTGCAGGTCTCGGACGGCTTCGGGTCGGGGGCGGGAGCCGATGTCGTCGGGGCCGCGGTCGGTCTCGGGGTCTCCGCCGGAGGGGTCGCCGTGGGGCCCGGGGTCGGGCGGTTGTGGGAGGTGCCGGGGGCCGACGACTCGGCGGGCGCGCTGGTGGCGTCCTCGGGGGTGCGGGACTCCTTCTCCGTGGGGGACGGGGAGGCCGACCGGGAGCCGGAGGGCTTCGGGGAGCCGGAGCGGGACGCCGTACCGGCCCCGGGGCCGCTGTCGTCCAGGGGCTGTCCGCTCGCCCCGGGCTCCGGCGACGCCGCGCCGTCCGCCGACTCGCCCCCGGCCGCCGAGGGCTGCCGGGAGGAGCCGGGCGCGTCCATACCGAGCTCGGCGAGGCTCAGTCCGCCGGCGGCCAGCACGAAACCGGCGGCTATCAGCAGGGTCCGGCGCCGCCTGCGGCGGTGCGCTGCGGCCTTGCGGTCACGGCGGCTCGCGCCGCCCCGCCCCGCCGCCGGCACGTCATCCTCGTCGTCGTGGTCGTCGCCCTCGTCGCCGTGGGCACCGGAATCCACCCGGCCGGCGGGGTGGTCATCGCCAGCCCGGCGGTCGTCACGCACACCGAGGTCACCGCGCTCCCCCGGGCCATCGAACAACAGGCCGGGCTCACCGGGCCCACCGTGGGCCCCGGTCTCCGCGTGCTCACCAGGACCGCCGTAGGCCCCGGCCTCCGCGTGCCCTCCTCGGCCGTCGTGCGCGCCGGATTCCACGCGCTCACCAAGACCGCCGTATGCCCCGGGCTGCGCGTGCTCACCAGGACCGCCGTAAACCCCGGGCTCCCCGTGCCCGCCTCGGCCGTCGTGCGCGCCGGGCTCCCCGTACTCGCCAGGGCCGCCGTACCCGTAGTCGGCCCCGTACCCCCCGTACCCCGGAGGCACGTCGCCCCCGTACGCGCGCAGCGCTTCCGCTGGGGTGCCGCACCCCGGGCAGGTGAGGGCGCCGTTGAGGTGCCGTCGGCACGGGTGGCAGTAGTCCATGACGCGGGAAGATTAAGTTCCGCCCAGGTCACGTTCCTAGATCCGGCTGTGAAGGTTCTGTAGGGACCCGGCCGTTCGCCCTCTTTCGAAAGTATCGAAACCGATATGCGCGCGACCCATTGACACTCGCACCACCGCGTCCTTACTGTCACGCCAGCATTTCGAACGTGTTCCGAAATTTCGAACACACTCGAATCCGCGAGAGAGTCGACGACACAAGGGGCAACTGCCGTGCGCATCACCGGAATCAGCACGCACGTGGTGGGGACGCCGTGGCGCAACCTGACCTACGTACAGGTGCACACCGACGAGGGGATCACCGGAGTCGGCGAGACCCGGATGCTGGGACACACCGACGCCCTCCTCGGTTATCTGAAGGAAGCCGAGGTGAACCACATCCTCGGCTCGGATCCCTTCGCCGTCGAGGACCTCGTCAAGCGGATGAAGTACGGCGACTACGGCCGCGCCGGTGAGATCGTCATGTCCGGCATCGCCGTGATCGAGATGGCCTGCTGGGACATCAAGGGCAAGGCCCTCGGCGTCCCCGTCTGGCAGCTGCTGGGCGGCAAGGTCACCGACAAGGTCAAGGCGTACGCCAACGGCTGGTACACCACCGAGCGCACCCCGGAGGCCTACCACAAGGCCGCGCAGCAGGTCATGGAGCGCGGGTACCGGGCGCTGAAGATCGACCCCTTCGGCACCGGGCACTTCGAGCTGGACCACGAGCAGACGCTGTACGCCGTGTCCCTGATCGAGGCGGTGCGGGACGCGATCGGCCCCGAGGCCGAGCTGATGCTGGAGATGCACGGCCGCTTCTCCCCCGCCACCGCGGTCCGCCTGGCCAAGGAGATGGCGCCGTTCAAGCCGGCCTGGCTGGAGGAGCCGGTTCCGCCGGAGAACCTCAAGGCGCTGAAGAAGGTCGCCGAGAAGGTGGACATGCCGGTCGCCACGGGCGAGCGCATCCACGACCGCATCGAGTTCCGCGAGCTGTTCGAGAACCAGGCCGCGGACATCATCCAGCCGGACGTCGGCCACATCGGCGGCATCTGGGAGACGCGCAAGCTCGCCGCGACCGCCGAGACCCACTACATGCTGGTCGCCCCGCACAACGTGGGCGGGTCCGTGCTGACCGCCGCCTCCCTCCAGGTCGGCTTCACCTCCCCGAACTTCAAGATCCTGGAGCACTTCAACGACTTCGCGGACGCCGAGATCAAGAAGGTGATCAAGGGCGCCCCGCAGGTCGACCCGGAGGACGGCTGCTTCCACATCTCCGACGCCCCCGGCCTCGGCGTCGAGCTGGACGTGGACGCCGCCGCCGAGTTCCCGCAGCAGCGGGCCCACTTCGACCTGTGGGCCGAGGGATGGGAGAAGCGGAACCCGAAGGACGCCCAGTGAGCCACGCCGTCGTCGTCGACGCCCCGGGCGCCTTCCACCTGGCCGAGCACACGCCTCGCGACCCCGGTCCGGGCGAGGCGCTGGTCCGGGTGCACGCGAGCGGGATCTGCGGCAGCGACCGCGAGGTGTTCCAGGGCAACCGGCCCGAGGGCTACGTCCGCTACCCGCTCACCCCCGGCCACGAGTGGTCCGGGACGGTCGAGCGGGTCGGCGCCGGGGTCACCGAGTCGCTGGTCGGCCGGAAGGTCGTCGGTGAGGGCTTCCGCAACTGCCAGGTCTGCGACCGCTGCCACGCGGGCGAGACCACGCTGTGCGGCGCCGGGTACGAGGAGACCGGGTTCACCCAGCCGGGCGCGATGGCGCCCACGCTGACCCTCCCGGCGCGGCTGCTGCACGTGCTGCCCGACGACGCCGACCTGACGGCGGCGGCGCTGCTGGAGCCGGCCGCGTGCATCGCGGCCGCCGCCCTGAAGGCCGGCGCCCGGCCGGGCGAGAAGGTCGCCGTGGTGGGCACCGGCACCCTCGGGATGTTCGCGGTGCAGTTCCTGAAGGCGATCTCCCCGCTGGAGCTGCTGGTCGTCGGCACCCGCCGGGACCGGGAGGCGCTGGCGCGGCAGTACGGCGCGAGCGACTTCCGCACCAAGGACGAGCCGCTGCCGGACGACGTCGACGTGGTGATCGAGACGGCCGGGTCGGCCGACGCGGCCCGCCTCTCCGCGGCCCTGCTGCGGCGCGGCGGCCGGCTGGTGCTGACCGGCATCCCGGCGCCGGGCGCCGACGGGCTCGACCCGACGGATCTGGTGGTACGGCAGCTGGAGGTGCACGCCGTCTTCGGCGCCCCGCCGGACGCCTGGGCGCACACGGTGCGCGTGTTCGCCGCCGGGTTGCTCGATCCGCTGCCGCTGGTGACGCACGAGCTGCCGCTCGCCGAGTTCTCGCAGGCCATCGAGCTGGTGGGGTCCGGCGATCCGAAGGTGGGCAAGGTGCTGCTCCGCCCCTAGACGTGCGCCGGTACGGGGGCAACCTGACGGCCTCCGTACCGGCGTACACCCAGAGCCGTACCGGCGTACGCCCCAGCCCCGCGCCCCCCACGCCTTGAGCCGCGAACCTCGTCCGACATATCGAACCGAAGGACTTTCCTGTGACCGACGCTTCCGTCCCGGCAGCCCGCAGGCCCGGTGAGCAGGCGCTCGCCGCGCTCGGCCTGGGCGCGCCCGCCCTCGACCCCGCCGACGCCTCGCCGCACTCCTTCCCCGGCGGCGGCCGCTGGCGCACCGAGATCCCCTCGTGTGAGGGTCCCGAGGCGCTGGCGGTGGTCCTGAAGGAGGCCTCGCGGCTCGATGTGCCGATCCACCGGATCAGCCAGGGCAGCGGCGTGTGGATGCTCACCGACGCCGAGATCACCGAGATGGTCGAGGCGACCGCCGAGCGTGACATCGAGCTGTGCCTGTTCACCGGCCCGCGCGGCACCTGGGACATCGGCGGCTCGACCCGTACCGACTCGCGCGGGGCGGGGCTGAGAGCCCGCGGCCACGACGCCGTGGCCGGCTGCGTGGAGGACGCCGTGCGGGCCACGGAGCTGGGCGTCAAGTGCCTGCTGGTGGCCGACGAGGGCGTGCTGTGGACGCTGCACCGGGCGCGGGCGGCCGGCATCATCCCGGCCGACACCACGCTGAAGGTCTCGGCGCTCATCGGGCCCGTGAACCCGGCGAGTTACGCCGTCTACGAGCGGCTGGGCGCCGACTCCGTCAACGTGCCCAGCGATCTGACGCTCGATCACCTCACCGAGATCCGCCGGGTGTCCGGCGCTCCCATGGACATGTACATCGAGGCCCCCGACGATCTCGGCGGGTACGTGCGGATGTACGAGGTCGCCGAGCTGATCCGGCGCGGCGCACCGCTCTACCTGAAGTTCGGCCTGTCCAAGGCCCCGGGGATCTACCCGTACGGCACCCACATGCGGGAGCTGACCCTGGCCACGGCCAAGGAGCGGGTGCGGCGCGGCCGGCTCGCCCTGGACCTGCTGGCGCGGCACGGGGCGGACGGTGACATGGCACCGCTCGGGTCGCGTCTGCCCGGCGCTCTGCAACGTTTCGAAATTCCGTCATAACGTTCCGGAAACTCGGCTTCACAGAAGACGACACAGCCGCGCACAATCCCACACATCTCTTCTCGGTCTCCCCGGCCCGACCCACCGGAGCGGACTGCGTACCTCAGACCGAGCCCTGCACACACATCAAGGATGATGATCATGCGTAACCGCAGAGCCGCACTCGCCGCCATAGCCGGAGCCGCCTCCCTCGCCCTCACCCTGTCCGCCTGCGGCCAGAACAGCGAGGGCGGCAGCAAGGACGAGGGCGGGGACGCCAAGGGCGGCACCATCGGCATCGCGATGCCGACGAAGTCCTCCGAGCGCTGGATCGCCGACGGCAACAACGTGGTCAAGGACCTGCAGTCCAAGGGCTACAAGACCAAGCTCGTCTACGGCGAGGACGACCCCGACCAGCAGGTCTCCCAGGTCGAGAACCTGATCACCCAGGGCGTCAAGGCGCTGATCATCGCGGCCATCGACAACAAGTCGATGAACAACGTCCTGCAGCAGGCCAAGGACGCCAACATCCCGGTCATCTCCTACGACCGCCTGATCCTGGGCACCCCGAACGTCGACTACTACGCCTCCTTCGACAACGAGAAGGTCGGCGAGCTCCAGGCCACCTACATCGTCGAGAAGCTCGGCCTGAAGGACGGCTCGAAGAAGGGCCCGTTCAACATCGAGCTGTTCGCCGGCTCGAACGACGACAACAACACGCGCTACTTCTTCGGCGGCGCGATGAAGGTCCTGCAGCCGTACATCGACAAGAAGCAGCTGGTCGTCAAGTCCGGGCAGACCAAGCTCAACCAGGTCACCACCCTGCGCTGGGACGGCGGCACCGCCCAGAAGCGCATGGACGACATCCTGACCTCGTCCTACAAGACCGACCGGGTCGACGCGGTGCTCTCGCCCTACGACGGCATCTCCATCGGCATCCTGTCCGCGCTGAAGTCGGACGACTACGGCTCCAAGTCCAAGCCGCTGCCGGTCGTCACCGGCCAGGACGCCGAGGTCGCCTCGGTGAAGTCGATCATCGCCGGCGAGCAGTCGATGACCGTCTACAAGGACACCCGCGAGCTCGCCAAGGTCGCCTCCAACATGGTCGACGCGGTCCTCAACGGCAAGAAGCCCGAGGTCAACGACACCAAGACCTACAACAACGGGTCCAAGGTCGTCCCGGCGTACCTGCTCGAGCCGGTCGCCGTCGACAAGGAGAACTACCAGAAGGTCGTCGTCGACTCCGGCTACATCAAGGAAAGCGACCTGAAGTAACCGCCGCCAACCGACCGACGATTCACCACCGACTGGAAGGCACGACCATGGCGGGACCCGTCCTGGAAATGCGCTCGATCGTCAAGACCTTTCCCGGCGTCAAGGCGCTGTCGGACGTCACCCTGACCGTCCAGCAGGGCGAGGTCCACGCCATCTGCGGAGAGAACGGCGCCGGCAAGTCGACCCTGATGAAGGTCCTCTCCGGCGTCCACCCGCACGGCACCTACGAGGGCGAGATCCTCTTCGAGGGAGAGGTCTGCCAGTTCAAGGACATCCGGGCCAGCGAAGAGCGCGGCATCGTGATCATCCACCAGGAACTGGCACTGATCCCGTACCTGTCCATCGCGGAGAACATCTTCCTCGGCAACGAGCACGCGAGCCGGGGGATCATCAGCTGGACCGAGACGCTCAAGCACGCCACCGAGCTGCTGCGCCGGGTCGGTCTCACCGACCACCCGGACACCCGCGTCGCCGACATCGGCGTGGGCAAGCAGCAGCTGGTGGAGATCGCCAAAGCCCTGTCCAAGAAGGTCAAGCTGCTCATCCTCGACGAGCCGACGGCCGCGCTGAACGACGAGGACAGCGGCAAGCTCCTGGACCTGATCCTGGAGCTGAAGAGGCAGGGCATCACCTCGATCATCATCTCCCACAAGCTCAACGAGATCCGCAAGGTCGCCGACTCGGTGACGATCCTGCGCGACGGCCGCACCATCGAGACCCTCGATGTGAAGGCCCCGGAGACCACCGAGGACCGGATCATCTCCGGCATGGTCGGCCGCGACCTGGAGAACCGCTTCCCGGAGCGCACCCCGCATGAGCCCGAGGAGGGCGCGGCCCCGGCGCTGGAGATCCGCAACTGGACCGTGCACCACCCGATCGACCAGCAGCGCAAGGTCGTCGACGACGTGTCGCTGCACGTGCGGCGCGGGGAGATCGTCGGCATCGCGGGCCTGATGGGCGCCGGCCGCACCGAGCTCGCGATGAGCGTCTTCGGGCGGACGTACGGCCGGTACGCGGGCGGCACGGTGCTCAAGGACGGCAAGGAGATCCGGACCAAGACCGTTCCGGAGGCGGTGAAGGCCGGGATCGCCTACGTCACCGAGGACCGCAAGCACTACGGCCTGAACCTGATCGACACCATCAACCGGAACATCTCGCTGACCGCGCTGAAGAAGGTCGCCAAGCGGGGGGTGATCGACGAGCACGGGGAGCGGCAGGTCGCCGAGGGCTTCCGCAAGTCCATGAACATCAAGGCGCCCACCGTCTTCGAGCCGGTGGGCAAGCTGTCCGGCGGCAACCAGCAGAAGGTCGTCCTCAGCAAGTGGATCTTCGCGGGTCCGGACGTGCTGATCCTGGACGAGCCGACCCGCGGCATCGACGTCGGTGCCAAGTACGAGATCTACACGGTCATCGACCAGCTGGCCGCCCAGGGCAAGGCGGTCGTCTTCATCTCCTCCGAGCTGCCGGAGCTGCTCGGTATGTGCGACCGCATCTACACGATGGCCGCGGGGCGGCTGACCGGTGAGTTCTCGCGGGCCGAGGCCTCCCAGGAATCGCTGATGCGTCAGATGACGAAGGACAAAGAGGTAACCCGATGAGCACCGATGTGACCGCCAAGACGCCGGCCCCCGCGCCGCCCGGCAAGGGCGGGGCGGCCACCGGCGACGGCCTGCTGCAGCTGATGCTGGACGGCATGCGCCGCAACATGCGGCAGTACGGCATGCTGATCGCGCTCGGCCTGATCGTGGCCCTGTTCGCCGTGTGGACCAGCGGCGACCTGCTGCTGCCGCGCAACGTCTCCAACCTGGTGCTGCAGAACAGCTACATCCTGATCCTGGCGATCGGCATGATGCTGGTCATCATCGCGGGCCACATCGACCTGTCGGTCGGCTCGCTGACCGCGTTCGTCGGGTCCATGGCCGCGGTGTTCATGGTCAGGAACGACATGCCCTGGCCGCTCGCGGTGCTGCTGTGCCTGGCGGTGGGCGCCGTCGCGGGCGCGGTGCAAGGGTTCTTCATCGCCTACGGCGGCATACCGTCGTTCATCGTGACCCTCGCGGGCATGCTGATCTTCCGCGGCCTGACCGAGATCTTCCTCGACGGCCAGACGCTCGGCCCGTTCCCGAACGGTCTGCAGAAGGTCGCCAACGGCTTCCTCCCCGAGGTCGGCCCGAACACCAACTACCACAACCTCACCCTGCTGCTGGGCTTCGCCCTGATCGCGTTCGTGATCTTCCAGGAGGTCCGCGACCGCAAGCGGCAGCAGGAGTTCGACCTGGAGGTCCTGCCCACCAAGCTGTTCCTGCTCAAGCTCGTCGCGATCGGCGCCGCCGTGCTGACGCTGACGATGCTGCTGGCCAGCTACAAGGGCGCCCCCATCGTGCTGCTCATCCTCGGCGTGCTGCTCGTCGGCTTCGGCTACGTGATGCGCAACGCCGTCATCGGCCGCCACATCTACGCCATCGGCGGCAACCTGCCCGCGGCCAAGCTGTCGGGTGTGAAGGACAAGAAGGTCACCTTCCTGGTCTTCCTGAACATGGGCATGCTCGCGGCCCTGGCGGGTCTGGTCTTCGCCGCCCGCTTCAACGCGGCCTCTCCCAAGGCCGGCCTCAACTTCGAGCTGGAGGCGATCGCGGCCTCGTTCATCGGCGGTGCGTCGATGAGCGGCGGTGTCGGCACCGTGCTCGGCGCGATCATCGGTGGCCTGGTCCTGGGCGTGCTGAACAACGGTATGAACCTCGTCGGCATCGGCACCGACTGGCAGCAGGTCATCAAGGGCCTGGTGCTGCTGGCGGCGGTCGGGTTCGACGTGTGGAACAAGCGCAAGGTCGGTTCGTAAGAGGGACGGGGCCCCGCCGGAAGCGGGGCCCCGGTTCTTTCCCCGCAGTTTCCCAACGAAGTGGAGCCGCACATGGAACTGAACAGACGCACGGTCATCGCCGGAGCAGCGGCGGCGGGCATGGCCGCCACCACGCTCGGCGGCACGGCGCACGCCACGGGAGGCAGGAAGCCGGTGAAGAAGCTCTTCGGCAAGCTCGCCGACGGCACCAAGGTCTACAGCTGGTCGCTGGAGAACGGCGGCACCCGCCTGACGGTCCTCTCCTACGGCGGCATCGTGCAGTCCCTGGAGGTCCCGGACCGGCGCGGCCGGTACGCCAACATCTCCGCGGGCTTCGACAACCTCGAGGACTACGTCGCCAAGAGCCCGTACTTCGGCGCCCTGATCGGCCGGTACGGCAACCGCATCGGCAAGGGCCAGTTCACCCTGGACGGCAAGAAGTACCAGCTGTCCGTCAACGACGGTGACAACAGCCTGCACGGCGGCGCCAAGGGCTTCGACAAGCGCGTCTGGGACGTCGAGCCGTTCGTCAAGGGCTCGGACGTCGGCCTGCGCCTGTACTACACGAGCGTCGACGGGGAGATGGGCTACCCGGGCACGCTCAAGACCAAGGTGACGTACACGCTCACCCGGCACGGCGACTGGCGCATCGACTACGCGGCCACCACCGACAAGGCCACCGTCGTCAACCTCACCAGCCACGTCTACTGGAACCTGGCCGGCGCGGGCAGCGGCACCATCGAGGACCACGAGCTCCAGATCGCCGCCTCCCGCTACACCCCGACCGACTCGGGCCTGATCCCCACCGGCGAGCTCGCCAAGGTCGCCGGCACCCCCTTCGACTTCCGCAAGGCCAAGCGGATCGGCCGGGACATCCGCATCGCCCACCCGCAGCTGGTCACCGCCAAGGGCTTCGACCACAACTGGGTCCTCGACAAGGGCATCACGGCCCGGCCCGAGCACGTCGCCACCCTGCGCGACCCCGCCTCCGGCCGCACCCTGAAGATCGCCACGAACGAGCCGGGCCTGCAGTTCTACTCCGGCAACTTCCTCGACGGCACCCTGACCGGCCCGTCCGGCCACACCTACCGCCAGGGCGACGCCCTGTGCCTGGAGACGCAGCACTTCCCGGACTCGCCGAACAAGCCGTCGTTCCCGTCGACCGTGCTGCGGCCCGGGCAGACGTACCGGACGACGACGATCCACTCGTTCGGCTGCTGACGGGCTGAGCACTCGTCACATGAGTTGAACGGTGGCACGCAGTGCTCCGTATGAAAGGGCGGCCCGCGCTCCCGAGCGCGGACCGCCCTTGAACGTCGGGTCCCGGAAGTCCCCCACGGGCCCGCCTCATACGGAGGTTCCATGGCCGACAACGTCACGTCGCTGTTCCGCAGCACCGCGGCGCACAGCCCGTCGATGGCGGCGCTGACGCGCGAGGGCGGCGACGGGGCCGGACCCGTGGACTTCTGCATCCCCTGCAACCCGTACTTCCCGACCCCGGCGATGTTCGAGGAGATGGCGGGCAGGCTGCGGGACATCATCACGTACTACCCGTCCAGCGCCGACACCATCACGGCCGAGCTGTGCAGCCTGCTGCAGCTGCCGCCGCAGTGCGTGGCGATGGGCAACGGCTCCACCGAGCTGATCACCTGGATCGACCACCTCCTGGTGCGCGAGTCCCTCGCCGTCCCCGTCCCCACCTTCGGCCGCTGGACCGACCAGCCGATGGAGACCGGCAAGCGGGTCGACATGTTCCCGCTGCAGGAGTCCAGCGGCTTCGCCCTGGACCTCGCGCAGTACGCCGAGTTCATCCGGGCCCGCGGCACCCGGGTCGCCGTCATCTGCAACCCCAACAACCCCGACGGCGGCTACCTGCGCAAGCAGGCCCTGGTGCAGTTCATGGACGCGATGGCCGACCTGGACCTGGTCGTCGTCGACGAGTCCTTCCTGGAGTTCGCCGACGCGGAGGCCGAACCGTCCGTCGTCCAGGAGGCGATGCTCCGCCCCAACGTGATCGTGCTGCGCAGCCTCGGCAAGAACTTCGGCCTGCACGGCGTCCGCTTCGGCTACCTGGTGGCCAACCCGGCCCTGGCGGGCCGGGTCCGCGCCATGCTCCCCAAGTGGAACCTCAACTCCTTCGCCGAGCACGTCGTCTTCATGCTCAAGGAGCACGGCACCGAGTACCAGCAGAGCCTTCAGCAGGTGCGCCGCGACCGCCTGGAGATGGCCAGCCAGCTCTCCGCGCTGCCCGGCCTGACCGTCTACCCCTCCCAGGGGAACTTCCTCTTCGTGCGCCTCCCCGTGGGCGCCGAGGGCACCGTGGTCCGGGACCGGCTGCTCACCGAGCACCGGATCCTGGTCCGCGAGTGCGGCAACAAGATCGGCTCCTCCAGCCGCTTCCTGCGTCTCGTGGTGCGCCCCCAGGTGGACGTACGTCGCCTGGTGTCCGGCCTGGAACAGGTGCTCTACGGGACGTCCAGGAGGGGAGCCGCCGTACCCGAGCTCGCTCCAGGGACCGGCTACAGCTCGGGTACGGCGGCGGTGGACCGCCTGGTGAGCGAGACCAACGGGGCCGGGATGCGGGGCCTGGCCGCTCAGGCCACCGGTGCCGGCGGCCCGGGCCTCGCCACCGCCCCGGCCACCGGCACCGGCATGCCGCTCCCCGCCGCCGCGTCCGCCGCGCCCAGCGCGCCGGCGGGCCCGGGCGGCGGGATGCCGGTGCCGACGGCGCCCCAGCCCGTGCCTGCGGCGCCTCAGCCGGTCGCGCAGCCGGTGCCCCAGCCGGTCCAGCAGCCCGCGCCCCAGCCGATGCCGCAGTCGGTGCCGCAGTCCATACCGGCTCCGGCACCGGCCCAGCCCCTGGCTCCCGCGGCCCAGGCCCCGGCCCCGTACCCGGCGTCTGCGCCGGCATCGCAGCCCGTCCCGGCCGTGGCCCAGGCCCCGGCCTCCGGTCTCACCCCGCCCGGCGTCCCCGCCCGGGGCGGCCTCACCGCGGCCCAGGTCCGCGGCATGACCGCACCCGCGGCAGGCCCCCAGGGCCTGGCCACGGCCCCGGCCACCGGCTGGCCCGGCGCCCAGCAGAACTGGAACACCCCGCAGCCGCAGCAGAACTGGCCCGCGGCCGCGGGGTGAGCGAGGGGTGTGATCAGGCCGGGTTCAGCCGCCACTGCTGGCAGGTGTTGTTCAGCCAGGTCCACTGGCGTACGTCGGCGGAGTCGGCCGTGGAGCAGTCCGCGACATCCGCCACCTTGCCGGTGGCCTGGTTGACGACCCGGACGTAGCCGCTGTCGGTGGCCAGGAACCGGAACCGCTGGCAGGTGTTGTTCAGCCAGGACCACTGCCTGAGGTCGGCCCCGTCGGCGGCCGAGCAGTCGGCGGTGTCGAGCACCTTGCCGGTGGCGACGTTGACGAGCCGGTGGGTGTCGTCGCCGAGGTCCTCCAGCCGCCAGCGCTGGTTGCTGCCGCCGGTGCAGCCGTACTGCGCCACGTCGGCGCCGTCGGCCGTCGAACCCCCGGTCACCTCCAGACACTTGCCGCTGTTGCGGTTGGTGAGCGTGTAGGTGGTGGAGGCGGCGGCCGGCTCCCCGGAGGGCCCGGCGAGGGAGGATCCCAGCCGGACGGGCGTGCCGAAGTCCGGGGTGCCGTCGGAGTTCCAGGTGAACTTCTGCGCCCGGGTCGTACGCCCGTTGTCGCACCCGTCGCTGGCGCTGTCGTTGGCGTGGTAGACGATCCAGCTCTCCTTGCCGTCCGGCGAGGTGAAGAAGCCGTTGTGCCCGGGCCCGTACACGCCGCCCGCGTCACTGCGCTGGAAGACGGGCGTGGACTTCTTCGTCCAGGAGGACGCGGACAGCGGGTCGGAGCCGGTGAGTTCCAGCCGGCCGAGCTTGTAGTCCGGGGTCCAGCAGCCGCTGGCGGAGTAGATCAGGAAGGTCCGGCCGCCCCGCTGGAGCACTTCCGGCCCCTCGTTGACCGTGCCGCCCTGCCGCTCCCAGGAGTAGGTGGGCGTGGAGATCGTCGAGTAGGAGCCGCTGACGGTGTACGGGTTGGACATCGGCGCGATGACGAGGTTTTGCGTGCCGCCGGTGCTGGCGCTGCCCAGCAGGTACAGCCTGCCGCCCACGTTCAGCACGCTGGGGTCGAGCATCCAGGCGGAGTTGAGCTGCCCCTTGTAGGTGTACGGCCCCATCGGGTCGGACCCCGCGCTCTGCAGGACGTGGCTGCGCTGCGTCGGGTTGTAGTCGGACACGTTCTGCCCGGCGACGTAGTACAGGTACCAGCGCCCGTTGAGGTAGTGCAGCTCCGGCGCCCAGATGTTGCAGCACCGCGAGGCCGCGTCGCCCTTCCACACCTGGACGCTGGGGGCGGTGGCCAGCCCGGCCAGCGTGGCCGACTTGCGGATGGTGATGACATCGGTCCAACTGGTCGTCACCAGGTAGTAGTTTCCGTCGTGGTACGAGATCCACGGGTCGGCGCCCTTGACCGACTTCACCGGGTTGGTGAAGGAGGCCGCGCTCGCGGAGGGCTGCCCGAGGGTGAGGGCGAGCAGCAGGGCCGCGAGCAGGGTCAGTAGGCGACGGGCCATCCGCTGCTCCAGTTCAGAAGGTTGATGCCGAGCTTGGGCGTGCCGCCCGCGTTGCCGTCGTAGTAGTGGTAGACGATCGCGTCCCCGTCGGAGTCCTTCATGATCGACTGCCCGCCGGGGCCGATGACGCTGCCGTGCGACTCGAGCACGGGCGTCCCGCCGTTGTTCATCAGCGCGACGCCGTTCTTGTCGGTGTACGGCCCGGTGACGCGAGTGGCGCGGCCCACCTTGACCTTGTAGGTGGAGCTGGTGCCGTTGCAGCAGGTGTCGTAGGAGGCGAAGAGGTAGTAGTACCCGTTGCGCTTGACGATGAAGGGCGCTTCGACGGCCTTGGTCCCGGTGGGGCGGGAGGCGAGGGAGTAGCGGGTGGTGTTGGTGGACAGCTGCTTCCCGGTGGACGGATTGATCTGGATCATCTTGATCCCGGTCCACCAGCTCCCGAAGGACAGCCACCACGTGCCGTCGTCGTCGACGAAGAGGTTCGGGTCGATGGCGTTGTAGTCGCTGGAGGAGCCGGAGGTGTAGACGGTCCCCTGGTCGGTCCAGGAGCCCGGCAGCCCGGTGGAGGAGGTCGCCAGCCCGATGGCGGAGGTGTTCGACCCGAACTTGGAGACCGAGTAGTACATCAGGTACTTGCCGCCGTGGTACGAGATGTCCGGCGCCCAGGCCTCCGGGACGGAGGAGTAGGTCCGCCACCAGCCGGGCCGGCTGGAGAACGCGTCGGCGCCGTTGCGGAAGGCCGTGCGGTCGCCGGACGTCTTGTTGGCGATACCGCCGCCGGTGGCGTACAGCAGGTACTGCCCGGAGGAGGTGCGGATCATCGTCGGGTCGTGGGTGACGATGTCGCCGGTGACGCGGCCGGGGTTGGGGTAGGCCGACGCCGTGGTGGGGATCAGGGCGAGGACGGCGGCGGTGGGGAGGGCGAGAAGGGCGGTCCTGACGCGTGGGGTGCGGGGCATGCGGCTCATGCGGGTTCTCCTTGCGGTGGGGGGTGTGCGCCGTCCGGAATCTCGAACGACGCTCGCAAGTTCGAACGGACCGTAGAATCGAACCACTTGCGCGTCAATGGTTCGCGCACGAGTTCGTCACCGGATGAGGGACAGCCACCGCGGCACGTCGACTTCGGCACGGACGGTCTTGCCGGGCGGCTCCCGGTCCAGCACCTCCCAGCGGTCGGCGAGGGCGTCCACGAGGACGAGGCCGCGGCCGTGCACGTCAAGCGGGGTCGAGGGTCGTACGTCACGGGGGTCCGGTGGCCGGCATTCGGCCCGGGTGTCGGTCACCTCGACACGGACGCTGCCGACGACGAGGGAGAGCCGCAGCTCGAAGTCCCGCCCGGGCACGCGCCCGTGGGTGACGGCGTTGGCGGCGAGCTCGGCCACGACCGCCTCGACCCGGTGGACGACCTCGGTTCCGTACGGCACCCCCCAAGCGTGCAGCTGGGCGACAGCGAGGCGCCGGGCGAGCCGGGCCCCGCGCGGGGTGGAACTGAGCCGCTGGGTGAACACACGTACGGTAACCGGGCTTCGGCGGTCGGTCGGTGCTGTCATGCGCCCAATGTGACCGGTGGGCAGGCCGCTTCTCCAGGTCCACGGCGCGTACGCTGCGGCAGCGTACGCGGTCACGGACTGGACAGTACCGGTGACGACGCGTGACCATGCCGGGGGGAGGTGACCGACAGTGGTCGATGGCGGGGTCATGGCGGGATCGGGCGGCGAACCGGAGTCGTCCGACAGTCTGCGGACGTTCGGGGCGGTGGTCCAGGGCTTGCGGGAGCATGCCGGGCTGAGCAGGGAGGAGTTCGCGGAGCAGGTCCGTTTCTCCAAACACACGGTTGCGTCGGTGGAGTTGGGGCGGCGGATGCCGGATGCGGTGTTCGTGGAGCGGGCGGAGGAGGCGCTGGGGATGACCGGGGTGCTCCAGAAGGCGGCAGGGCGGCTGGAGCGGCAGTCCGGGCTGGCTGCCTGGTTCCGGCGGTGGGCTCGTCTGGAGGCGCTGGCGATCACCTTGTACACGTACGAGTGCCGCCTGGTTCCGGGGCTGTTGCAGACGGAGGCGTACGCGCGGACGCTGTTCACGAACCAGCTGCCACCTCTCACCGACGCGCAGATCGAGGCCCAGTGGGTGGCGCGGGCGGAACGGCAACGGTTGCTGAGGGAGCGGCCGAACACGGCGTTCAGCTTCCTCCTGGAGGAACACGTGTTCCGGCGGCGCACAGGCGGGGTGGAGGTCACGCGGGAGCTCATCGATCACGTGCTGGAGATCGCGAAGCTGCGGAACGTCGAGATCCAGATCATGCCGACCGTCCAGCAGACACATGCGGGGCTCGACGGGCCGATGCAGCTGCTGGAGACGCCGGAGAACCAGTGGTTCGCCTACTGCGAGGGGCAGCGAGGCGGCCTGTTCATCCCCGACCGGAAAGAGATCAGCGTTCTCCAGCGGCGCTATGCCAGGATGCGGTCACAGGCTCTCACCCTCGAAGACTCCGTGAGCCTGTTGCAGCAGATGCGAGGAGAGCTATGAGCACGTCTGACCTGGCCTGGCGTAAGTCCAGCTACAGCAGCGGCGGGGACGGGGACTGCGTCGAGATAGCCACCCGCCCCGACACCGTCCACGTCCGCGACTCGAAGGACCGGACGGGCCCCCAGCTCACCCTCTCCCCCACGGCCTGGGCGGACTTCCTGGGGTACGCCGCCAACGGCCGGTGACCCCAGCCGACGCGCGGCTGGGGTCACTCGGGTCACCGTGGGCCGGAACGGGTCAGCGCTGCAGAGTGAGCAGGCCCGGCCGGTACGGCAGCTTCAGGTAGTCGGTGCCGTTCGAGCTGGGGTCCCTGCCCTGGTAGAGGAACTGCAGGTTGCAGGGGTCGATGGTCATGGTCTGGTCGGGGTTGGTGCGGACCAGGTCACCGTGGCTGATGTCGTTGGTCCAGGTGGCACCGCTGTTGGCCTTGCCCGCGAAGGGGTTGCTCTCGGTGGCGGCCTGCGGGGTCCACGGGCCGTTCAGGCTGGAGGCGGTGAACGAGCGGAAGAAGCGCTGCTCGGTCGCGCCCCGCGCCTCGACGATCATGAGGTACTGGTTCTGGCCCTGGACCTTGTAGACCTCCGGGGCCTCGAACAGGTTCTTCTCCGTGTCGGTCATGACCGTCGTGTACGACGAGCCGAAGCTGCCCGGGAAGTTCCCGATCGGCATGGTCGACTTGAAGATGCCGCCCTTGTCATTGGCGAAGAACAGGTACATGTTCTGGTCGTCGGCGATCACGGTCGGGTCGATCGGGCCGCCGGTGGGGAGGCTGCCGGTGAACAGCTCCTGCGGCGCGGACCAGCCGTTGGGGTTGGTGGGGTCGCTCGACGTGCGGTAGGTGAAGGGCCAGGCCGTACCCCACCCGTTCGAGACCAGCACCCAGATCTTCTTGGGCGCGAAGTAGAAGAGTTTGGGTGCCACCGCGGACCCGCTGATCCTGGTCTGGCCGGCCGAGGCCATGTCCGACCAGTTCGTGAAGGGCCGGAACGTCATCGCGCCCCACGACGATCCGTCGGAGACGGTCGCGTAGACCAGGTGCTGGCCGTTGTACGTCACGGTGGTGAAGTCCTTCAGCGCCACCCAGCCGTTCGCCGGCTGCGCCAGGGGGCCGGTCGAGCTCCACCGGTACGTCGACGGAAGAGCACACGTGCCGCCCGGCGCGGACAGGCCGGTCCACTTCTGGTTGCTGCCGCCGTTGCAGTTCCACAGCTGCACCGCTGTGCCGTTGGCCGTGGCGCCGCCGCTGACGTCCAGGCACAGCCCGGACTCCACGCCGACGATCGTGCCGTCGGAGTTGACCCGCCACTGCTGGTTCGCGCCGCCGGAACAGGACCAGATCTGCACCCGGGTACCGGCCGTGGTGGCGTGGCCCGGAACATCCAGGCACTTGTTGCCGTACACGGTGAGCTGGTTGCTGTCCGTCAGCGTCCACTGCTGGTTGGTCCCGCCTGTGCAGTCCCAGATCTGCAGGGACGTGCCGTCGGTCCGGCTGGCACCCGGCACATCGAGACAGCGGCCGGAACCGACACCGCGCAAGGCGCCGGTGGTGGCCGCCTGGGCCGGCGTCGCGACGAGCATCGCCGCCAACGAGACCAGGACCGTCACCGCGGCGGCGAGCACCGCAGACGGATGTCTGCGGCGGGAACTACGTGTGGGCATGGGGACCTCGTCTTCCTTGAGTGAGCGGGTTTCCGGCCGGCCCCGGGGAGAGGCTGTGGCGACACGTTCGCTATGCCGAACAAGGGTCGAGATGTCGAGCAGTTGGATGGTGAGGGGTCCGGTGAACGGCGTCAATACCTCTCACAGAACTCGCGAGCCCCACCCTGCGCAGGCTGACGCGGTTTCAAGTTCCGCCCCATCACGTGCTGTGGCTCAGCGGAACGCGTGGACCAGCTCGATCCGGCCGACGAGGTGCGCGTTGAACTCGTCCAGCTCCCCGGCCGGTACCCACAGCTCCAGGATCGTCCGTCCGCCCGCCTGCCGGACCGGGTACCTGCGCAGGAAGGCGGACTCGACCTCGAAGCGGGTGACGAAGCCGGCGCCGTCGTGCTTGACGTTCCAGTCCCGCGCGATCTTCACGGCGTAGTCCTCGTTGAGGACCGGGTAGAAGATCGGCTGCTCGGGCAGCCGGGGCGGCCAGGCGCGCCAGTCCAGCTCGCGCACCAGCTCCAGTTCCTTGGGGCCGACAGGGCGCCACAGGGTGGTCGTTGCTCGCGGGCTGGTCATTGCAGGAGCTCTCCGGACGGGGCAGCCGCCGATACGGCCGGCCGGGACCCCGACCGTATCGACAGCTCGGTCAGCGGGACCATGTCTTTTCACTCGGTGACCACCCCGTCACTCCCCTATGCTGAACTGCCGGTCCGTCAACTCGCGGAGCGGGCCCGGCAGAACACCTCGGGGGACGAGACAGTGACGCAGCAGATCCTGGTGCCGCAGCAACCGGAGCCGCCGGACGGACGGCCCGCGTCACCGGCCACCACCCGACGCACTCCGCCGCATGCCAGCGAGGCGACGCGGCTGCTGTGCGCCGGTACCTACCTCGACGAGTCGTACCGCCACACGGTCATCGAGGAGCTCTACGTCCACGAGGAGCGCATCGTCGCCCCCTCGTACGGCTGCGACGCGGCCCGGGTGCTGGCCCACGCCCTGCGCGCCCAGCGCCTGGGCGTGGGCTGGGCCGCCGCGGTGCTGCTGCTGTGGATCATCAGCCTGCCGCTCACCCACCGGCTGAGCCTGATGTTCCTCATGCCGGTGGTGCTGACGACGCTGGCCGCCCGGGTGCGCGGCCGGGAACCGGCCCCCGTCTGGTACCGCCGCGCCGCGGCATGGGTCATGCGCTTCTACGCGCGGCTGTCCGTGCTCTGGGCCCTGCTGACCCTGTACGCGATCGGCACCGATGACCAGGAGTTGCTGCAGGACGCCCAGGCGTTCTGGGACTGGCTGGTGATTCCCCGGTTCGTCTTCGGCGACGGCCTGTACGACACCACCCGCCTCCAGGCGTGGATCACGCTGGCCCTCCCGCTCCTGGTGGCCCTGGCCGTCGGCGCCGAACGCCACCAGGTCTCCCGCGCGCTGGCCGGTGAACTGTCCCGGGCCAGGTTCCCGGACGCCGCCGGCGACCCGGCCGAGCGGACCACCGAGGGCAGCCGCTTCCAGCACCTGCGGGACCGCATCCGGGTGGAGCAGCACGCCCCGCTGGTGATGTACCGGGCGGACCGGCCGTTCTGCGGCGCGGGTGTCCCCTACGACACCTGGTCCCTCTCGGTCGAGCTGCGGCCCCGCGAGGACGGCCTCACCAAGCCGCGGCCGCTGGACAACCAGGCCATCATCGACGCGATCAAGCCCCTCCTGGAAGCCCTGCGCGTCCCCTCCACCGCCCGTACCCCGCAGGCTGCGGCCGCCGTGCGGGACCGGTTGCGGGAGCTGCAGATCGACGAGTGCGTCTTCCTTCCGGTGAACGGTCTGCCCAGCAGGCAGCACGCCCCCTACGGCCCCGGGCTCTTCGAGCCGGAGCGGGCGGGTGCCGTCGAGGCGGGCGGCGAGCTGCGGCGCCACTTCCTGCGCGTCCAGGTCGGCGGCTGGGAGGAGGAGCTGGTCACCACCGTCTTCGTCCGGGTGCACACCCAGGGCGGCATGCTGATGCTGGAGATCGCGCCGCACGTCCTGCGCCCGGTCCGCCCCCTGTTCCGCGACGCCGACCGGCTGGCGCACGACTACCTGCACGGCAACCCGCTCGGCAAGGCGCTGTGGGCACTGTCCCGGGTACCCCACTCGGCCGGCCAGTCCGTGATCACCGTGTGGCGGACCCTCAAGCTGCTGGGACGCCTGGTGGCCGGCGGCTACGGCAAGGCGCTGCCGGACGGTCCGGCCGTGTCGGTACGGGAGCTGGGTTCCGACGACGAGGCGTCGCTGTTCCAGGAGATGGACCACCAGCGTTACCTGAAGACCATCCAGGACCGGGTGGCCAACGGGGTGCGCCGGGCCCTGCGCGAGGCGGGCTGGCGGACCGAGGAGTTCGAGCAGAAGATCATCAACGTCAGCAACGGTGGCGTCCTGATCGAGTCGGCGAGCGGTGCGGTCTCCATCGGGGACCACAACGTCGTCACCCACCAGGAGCCGGGGAGTTCGGGAGGTACGCACAGTGGCAACGGGTGAGCAGCCGCCGGCCGGTGACGGGCCGGGCGGCATCCACGGAGGCGTCCACATCGGTACGGCACAGGGGGCCATCTCCATCGGCAACCACAACACGGTGATCAGCCAGCCGGGCGCGCAGCCGCCCCGCGACCCCGCACAGGAGCACCTGCTGAAGGCGGTGCAGGAGCTCCGGCAGGACCTGGGCCGGCTGGTCACCACACCGCAGACCGAGGAGCTGGCCGCCCAGCTCGACGCGACGGCGGACGACATCCAGAGCACGGGCCGTGCGGACGAGGGACGCCTGACGCGACTGCGTACCGCCCTGCAGGACGCGGCCACGGCCGTCGGTCTGCTCGCCTCCGGCGCGGCGGTGGGACAGGCCGTCGCGGCACTGCTGGGAGGCTGACGCCGGCATGAACGGTACATCGGGGGACGGCGGGGTTCGCTGGAACGACGAGACACAGCGCTGGGAGACGGCGGGGGACGCGGCGGCGCCGGTCCGGCCGACGGCACCACCACCGCCGATGCCGTCCCAGGTGCCGACGGGTCCGGCGCACCCGGACGAGGCCTACGGGCCGTACGACATCACCCGGCCGGTGACGCCTCCCCCTGCCCCCACCCCCCGGTCACGGCGTACGACGGTACTGGTCGCCGCCGCTGCGGCCGCCGCGGTCGCGGGCGGGATCGCCGGCGGGGTGCTGGCGACCCGGGGCGACGACGGCCGGAACGAGCCCGGACCCCAAGCGGCGTCCGCGGTCAGCCCGTCGGGCACCGCGACCTGGTACGACGACCGGGGGGCGACGCCGACGGACAGCGTCGGCAGCGCGGCCCGGACCCCCGGCCCGTCCAGCCCGGATCCCGCCGGCACACCGTCACCCACCGCACCGCCACCGGGATTCCGGATCGCGCGGGACACGGCGGGCTTCACCATCGCCGTCCCGGACGGCTGGGAGCGGGAGGAGAAGAAGAAGGGCGGGGTCTTCTACAACTCCCCCGACGGCCGCAGCCTGATCCAGATCTTCACCGTCACGGAAGGCGACCTCGCGCCGTACCAGGCGCTGAGCGAGACCTCCCGGAGCCTGGCCGAGTCCACCGAGAACTACACGGAGATCAGCCTCCAGAACCTGCCCCGGGAGTCGGGCGAGGCGGCGGAACTGGTATACGCCTACGACCGCCCCGACGGCACCCGCCGCCAGGCGGTCGACCGCGCCTTCACGGCCGAGGACGGCACGCAGTACGCGGTGCTGGCGGCAGGACCGGAGGAGGACTGGCCACGGCAGCGGGAGATCCTTGAGGTGGCCCTCGCTCATTTCGCGCAGTGAGTCACGGGGAGGCCGGTCTCGGTCTTCCCGCGGTCTCAGGACTTCTTCGGGCACTCCTTCCACGCCAGGTGGTAGACGGTGCTGATGTCCCCGTCCGTCGAGTCCATCGTCATGAAGCTGACCTTGTCGGCGGACTGGGTGCCGGCGTTCACCCGCAGTTCCGTGTTGATGTTGAAGTTGCGCTGGACTCCACAGGGCGCCCACACCAGTTGGGCCCAGTCGGTGGTGTCGGTGGCCTGCCAGTTGTCGTTGTAGGGGCCGGTGAAGGGGTGGCTCCGGGAGGCCGTGTTCGAGGAGCCCTGGAAGTAGTACGAGGCCCGCTGCGTGGCGCTCGCGCCGGGCTGGAGGGCGGCGAAGCCGCGGTAGTCGGCGCTGGCGATGGCGTACGTGAAGCCCTGCGGGACGTGCACGATCAGGTTGAGCTGGCAGTTCCTGCGGAACGCCGTGGGGTCCGAGGCACCGCCCGCCTGGGCGAGGTAGTCGCTGTAGGTCACGGTGAACGCGGTGTTGTCCTCGGAGACGGCGACCGCGGTGGTGCCCTGCGGGCAGCCCGATCCGTTCACCGTGGCGACGTTGATGACGATCTTGTCCGGGGGCGGGTCGACGAACCCGGGGGACGGGGGTTGTGCGGGCAGCGCGGTACCGAGGAGCGCGGCGAGCGCGCCGCTCAGGAGCAGGCCGGTGGCCATGGTTCTCCCATCCGTTGCCGTGGGGGGTGAAGCGCTCTTTTGCCATGAACATGACAGGGCAGTGTCATGGCACCTCGGCCTGTGAGGTTTCGATGGGGGAACTGTGAAGGCCGGGGCGGTCGCATCGTACGCAGCCGGACGCGGACCGGCCAGGGTCAACTCCGGCCATTCACAGGTGCGGTGGAGAGGTCCGTCACGCGGGCGTCACGCGGGCGGTCCGCCGTCGCGCGGCGGTTGCGGCGGCGCGTACGGAGTCGTCGGCTGGTGCGGAGCCGGGAGCTCGTAGGGAGACGGTGGTGCGTACGGCGACGGTGGTGCGTACGGCGTCCGGGGGCCGGGGGCGTACGGCGACGGCCCTCCGTACCACCCCGCCCCGTACGGGGCACCCAGCGGCACCGGCACCACCGGTGACGACAGCCGCTGCGGTGTCCGCCGCCGCGTCAGCCACAGCACGAGCGCCGCGTAGCCGAGGTCCATCACCCCGTCCAGGGCGGCCAGTTGCCAGGGCGCGTCGGCTGCCGTCTCGTCCGAGGACAGGCCGTCGACCACCGCGGCGGACAGGCCGAAGGCCGTCAGGTTGTTCAGGACGTGCAGGGCGATGGACGCCTCCAGGCCGCCGGTGCGGATGGTCAGCCAGCCCGCCACCACGCCGAACACCAGCAGGTCGGCGAAGCCCCACAGCGTGCCCCAGCCGTGGGCCGCGGCGAACAGGGCCGCCTGCGGCAGTACCGCGAGCCAGGGGAAGCGGGCGAAGGCCCCGGTCGCCTGGAGCAGCCAGCCCCGGAAGACGAACTCCTCGGCCGCGGCCTGCACCGGCACCAGGAGGGCCAGCACCGCCAGGGAGACCAGGAAGGTCCGCCACCCGACCCACACCGCGCCCTCGCCGCTGTCGCCCTCGTCCGGCAGGAAGAAACCGCCCACCGTCAGCAGGGCCATCGGCGGCACGGCCGCCAGCAGGCAGCGGGCCAGCCAGCCCGTGCGCAGCCGCCCGGTGACCGAGCACACCGTGCCCGCCGGCCGCCCGCCCGCCCAGCGCACGGCCAGCAGCACCAGGGGCAGGGCGACGGCGATGGAGACCAGTTCCAGCGCCGTGTTGCCGAGCGGGCCGAAGTCGATGTCGCCGTCGGGCCCTTCCCGCTGGCCGGCCACCTCTCCGAAGACGTAGGAGAAGACGGACAGCAGGAGCAGCAGCACGAACCAGCCGCCGGTCACCAGCAGTGTGCCGAGCAGCGTCCGCCACCAGCGGTGACGGCCCGTGTGGTGGGCCATGCGGTGGTACGGGAGGCCGGCCGGCAAAGAGGGCGCAGTCGTCATGATCACCAGCATCGCGGCGCGGCACGGCCCCGGCGTCCCCCTCCAGCAGGAAATCCGCAGGGGAGACAGGCCGCGGGGTCGCCCGTGCGAGGTCCTCATATGACCCGGGACCGGCTCGCCGTACACAATGGCCCACCAGCACCCCTTATGGCAGGCAGCAACAGGAGGCGCTCCCTTGGAGCTCAGCAGGCGTACCTTCAGCGCTCTCGCCGGCACGGCCGCGCTCGGTCTGGCGCTGACCGGCAGCGGCGGGACGCCGACCTCCGCGGGGACGTCCCGGACCGTGCCCACCGGACCGCCGCCGCCCGTCCCGCACGCGGACGGCGCGCGGCACCAGGTGCGGTTCGACCGGTACTCGCTGCTGGTCGACGGGCGGCGGCTGGTGCTGTGGCCCGGGGAGACGCATCCGTTCCGGCTGCCGAGCCCCTCCCTGTGGCGGGACGTGCTGCAGAAGCTGCGCGCCCACGGGTTCAACGCCGTGCGGGTGTCCGTGGCCTGGAACTACCACTCCCCCGCGCCGGGCGCGTACGACTTCACCGGTGTGCGGGACCTCGGCCTGTTCCTGCGCATGGCTGCCGCGACCGGGCTGTACGTCGTCCTGCGGCCGGGCCCGTTCGTCGGTGCCGACGTCGACGGCGGCGGGCTCCCGGGGTGGCTCGCGGCGACACAGTGCCGGCCCCGTACCGCCGACCCGGCCTATCTGCGGCACGCCGGGCAGTGGCTGTCGGCCGTGAACGCCGTGGCCGCCCGGCATCTGTTCACCCGGGGGCGGGGCACGGTCCTGCTGTACCAGCTGGACGACGCCGACGACGTCCTGCCCCACCTGCGCCGCCGGGTGCGCGCCGACGGCATCGACGTGCCGCTCGTGGACCGGGGCCTGCTGCGGGTGGACGACGGACTGCCCGACCCGTGGGGCGGACAGGGGTACGCCCGGGTGCGCCAGGTGCGGGACGCGGCCTACGAGCGGCGGGCCCGCCTCGCGGACCTGGCCGAGGGCGGCACGCCACGGACCCTCCCGATGGCCTTCGGCGGCACCTCGTGGGGCTGGCTGCCCGCGCCGGACGTCTACACCTCGTACGACTACGGCGCGGCCCTTGACGAGGCGCGCAGGCAGACGCCCAAGCTCGCCGCGCTGCACGAACTCGGCCATCTGCTGCGCAGCGTGCCCGACTTCGCCCGGCTGGAGCGGGCGGCCGGCGGGCGCGCCGCGGACCGGCGGATCACCGTCCGCAGGCTGGCCAACCCCGACACCGGCGCCCGCGTCCACGTGCTGCGCAACGACTCCGCCGAGGCCGTCTCCACGACGCTGCCGGACGCCGGGGTCGACGTGCCGGTCACCGTACCGGCGCGGGACGCCACCCTGCTCGTGACCCGTCTGGCACTGGGTCAGCGGCGGCTGGCGTACTCCACCGTGCCGCCCATGCTGTCCCTGCGGGCCGGGCGGCAGGACATCGCCGTGTTCACGGGCCGGGCCGGCCAGATGGCGCAGGTGGTGCTGGACTGCGAGGAACAGCCGGTCACCACCCGCCTGGACCGGGAGCCCGCCTGGTCGTACGCCGACGGCCGGCTGACCGTGACCAGCCCGCTCGGCCCCGGCGGGCTGAACCGGGTGCTGGTGGAGGGCGGCGACAGCGAGACGCCGATGCTGCTGCTGTTCGGAGACGACGCGACCGCCGTACGGCTGTGGCCCTGCGAGACGCCGTCCGGCGCGCTGCTGGTGTACGGTCCGGCGCTGCTGCGCTCCCTCACGGTGCGCGGCTCCACCGTGCACCTGACCGGCGACACCATCCCCGAGACGGGCCTGGAGGTGTGGGGGCCGCCCGGTCTGACCGCCGTCACCTGGAACGGGCGGCCGGTACCGACCCGGATCAGCGCCACCGGGAGCCTGCTGGCCCTGCGGATGCTGCCCGGTGTGCCGCCGGTGACGCTGCCCGCGCTCGACGGCTGGCGGCGCCGCGCCGAGAACCCGGAGTCCGAGCCCGGTTTCGACGACTCCGGCTGGCCGGTGGCCGACCGGAGGTCCTCGTACAGCACCACGCCCGTGCCCGACGGGCAGCCCGTGCTGTTCGCCGACGACTACGGCTTCCACTACGGCGACGTCTGGTACCGGGGCGCGTTCACCGGCGCCCGGGAGCTCACGTCGGTGTCCCTCGCCTACCGCACCGGCACGCAGGGGCTGCTGATGGCCTGGCTGGACGGGCAGCCGCTCGGCACCCACCGCATGCCGGTGCCGGACGGCGGCACGGCCGGCAAGGGCACCTGGACGGCGACGGCCGCCTTCGCGATCCCGGAGCGGCTGCGCGAGGACCGGGACGAGGAGCCGCGCCGGCATGTGCTGTCCGTCCTGGTCCGGCCCATGCAGCGGGACGGCGCGGAGGTGAAGGCGGCGCGCGGACTGTCCTCCGTCCGCTTCGAAGGGGCCGATCCCGAGGTGCGCTGGCGGGTGCAGGGCGCACGGGCCGCCGACCCGGTGCGCGGGCCGCTGAACCACGGCGGGCTGTACGGGGAGCGGGAGGGCTGGCATCTGCCGGGGTACGACGACGGCGACTGGGAGCCGGCCGCCCTGCCGCGTGCCGACCGGCGGCAGGGCGTGACCTGGTACCGGACCGGTTTCCGGCTGTCCGTCCCCGGGGACGTGGACGCCTCGGTCGGTCTCGTCCTCGACGACGACCCCCGCCGGGCCTACCGCGCGCAGATCTTCCTCAACGGCTGGAACCTCGGCCAGTACGTCAACGACGTGGGCCCGCAGCACACCTTCGTGCTGCCCAACGGCATCCTGCGCACCCGGGGCGAGAACACCCTGGCCCTGGCGGTGCTGTCCGACGGGACCACGCCGGCCGGGCCGGGGACCGTACGGCTGACGCTGCTGGGCTCGGCGGCCGGCGGAGTGCCGGTGGAACCGGTGGACTCCCCCGGCCGCTGAGGGTCCGTCAGGCCAGCCGGATCACGTTCCAGGACAGCGGCTGAAGTACGGCGGCCAGCGTGCCGTCCCGCAGCGTGGTGCCCTCCACCTGGTGCGGCGTCACCCGGTCGGGCTGCTCCAGGGTGTTGCGGGCGTCGGGGTCGGCGTCCGCGAGGGCGCTGTGCTCGACCACTCGCGTCAGGTCCAGGCCGTTGAGGGCGACTTCGAGCGGCAGCGGCTCGGTGCGGCTGCGGTTGACGGCGAAGACGGTGACCGAGCCGTCCTCGGCGCGCACGGCCGTGGCGTGCAGCAGGTCGGCCTCGCCGTACTTCTGCGTCTGGTACGTCGGGGAGTCGACGCGGACGTCGAGGACCTGGCCGCGGCCGTACCGGGAGGCCTGCGCGAACGGGAAGAATGTCGTCTGCCGCCAGGCCGGGCCGCCCGGCTCGGTCATGATCGGCGCGATGACGTTGACCAGCTGCGCGAGGCAGGCCACGGTGACGCGGTCGGCGTGCCGGAGCAGGGCGATGAGCAGCGAACCGAAGACGACCGCGTCCGTGACGCTGTAGTTGTCCTCCAGCAGGCGGGGAGCCTGCGGCCAGTGGTCGCGGGTGAAGGTCTTGGCGTGCTGCTCCCAGCGGGAGAGGTACCAGACGTTCCACTCGTCGAAGGAGAGGTTGATCTTCTTCTTGGACTTGAGCTTCGCGCCCACGTGGTCGCAGGTGGCGACGACGTTGTCGATGAAGGACTCCATGTCGACGGCGGAGGCGAGGAAGGAGTCGATGTCGCCGTCGTGCGGCTCGTAGTAGGCGTGCAGGGAGATGTAGTCGACCAGGTCGTAGGTCTCGGCGAGGACCTTCGCCTCCCAGTCGGCGAAGGTGGGCATGGACTGGCTGGAGGAGCCGCAGGCGACCAGTTCGACGGCGGGGTCGATCTGGCGCATCGCGCGGGCCGTCTCGGCGGCGATCCGGCCGTACTCCTCGGCCGTCTTGTGGCCGGTCTGCCAGGGGCCGTCCATCTCGTTGCCCAGGCACCACAGTCGGATACCGAAGGGGTCCTTGTCGCCGTGCGCGACGCGCAGGTCGGACAGGGCCGTGCCGGAGGGGTGGTTGGCGTACTCCTGCAGTTCCAGGGCCTCGGCGACGCCGCGGGTGCCGAGGTTGATCGCCATCATGGGTTCGGCCTGGGGGCCGATCTTGCGCAGGAAGCCGATGTACTCGGAGAGGCCGAAACGGTTGGTCTCCGTGGAGTGCCAGGCGAGGTCCAGGCGGCGGGGGCGGTCCTCGGCGGGGCCGACCGAGTCCTCCCACTTGTAGCCGGAGACGAAGTTGCCGCCGGGGTAGCGCACGGCGGTGACGCCGAGTTCGCGGACGAGGTCCAGCACGTCCTGGCGCAGGCCGTCGGCGTCGGCGGTGGGGTGGTCCGGTTCGAAGATGCCGGTGTAGACGCAACGGCCGAGGTGTTCCACGAAGGAGCCGAAGAGCCGGGGGTTGACCTCGCCGACGGTGAAGGCGGGGTCGAGGGTGAAACGGGCGGTTCGCATGGTCGCCTTTCGGGGATGAGGGGTTGCTGTGTCGCGCCTCTAGAGGACTGCCGGCCAACCGTCCTTCGTCCAGCCGAGCTTGTTGATCCCCAGCTTCGGGGTGCCGTTGTCCTGGGCGTCGTAGTAGTGGTACGCGAGCCAGTCCTCGCCGTGGTCCCTGAAGACGGACTGGCCGCCCGGGCCGGCGTAGCGGCCGTGGCCCGACAGGAGGAGGTCGCCGCCGCCCTGAAGCATCGGTGTGCCGGTGCTGTCGGTGTACGGGCCCGTCACCGAGGTCGATCTGCCCACCCTGATCTTGTACGTGGAGTTCGCACCGGCACAGCACGCGTCGTAGCTCGCGAACAGATAGTAGTAACGGCCGTGCCGGACGACGTACGGGCCCTCCACCGCGTAGGGCGCGTCCGGGCGGGTGGCCAGGTGGTGGACGGGGGCGCCGGGCAGGGCCTTGCCGGTCTTCGGGTTGAGTTCGACCATGCGGATGCCGGTCCAGTAGGAGCCGAAGGCCATCCACAGCCTGCCGTCGGCGCGGACGATCGCGGGGTCGATGGCGTTGTAGGGGTCGGTCGTCTCGGAGGTGAAGGCCGTGCCGTGGTCGGTCCAGGTGCCGGGCAGGCCGGAGCGGGAGGTGGCGACGCCGATCGCGGAGTGGTTGCCGCCCCAGGAGGAGACGGCGTAGTAGAGCCAGTAGCGGCCGTCGCGGTAGGAGAGGTCGGGGGCCCAGGGGTCGGCGGTGTCGTTGTACGCGTACCACCAACGCGGCGGCTCGGCGAAGGCGTTGCCGGCGTCGTCCCACTGCCGGCCGTCCCGCGACAGGCGGGCGCCGATGACGCCGCCGGTGGAGTAGGCGACGTACAGGCCGTTCTTCAGGTGGCGGACGGCCGGGTCGTGGATGATCTGCTGACCGGTGATCGGGCGGGGGTCGGGGTACGTCACGTCCGCCCGGGCCGTGGTGGGCAGCAGGGCGAGGAGGGCGGCGGTGAGGGTCGCCGCCAGTCTGAGGGGCTTCAACGGGGTTGCTCCTTACGGGAGTTACTGCCCGGCGAGGCCGGTGTGGGCGACACCCGCCACGATCTGGCGCTGGAAGAAGACGAAGACGATGATCAGCGGCAGGCCCGCCATGAGGCCGCCGGCCATCAGCTGGGCCCACTGGATGCCGTAGGAGTTCATGACGGTGGCGATGCCGTTCGGCATGGTCATCAGGTCGGGGTTGTTGGTCACCATGTACGGCCACAGGAAGTTGTTCCACGAGGCGATGAAGGTGAAGATGCCGACCGCGGCGAGGGAGGGGCGGGACAGCGGCAGCACGATGGTGAAGAAGACCCGCCAGCGGCCCGCGCCGTCGATGAAGGCGGCCTCCTCCAGCTCGCGGGGGACGCCCTGGAAGAACTTGTAGAGGATGTAGACCATCGCGGCGGGCGCGCACTGCGGCAGGATCATGCCCCAGTAGGTGTCGACCATGCCCATCTGCTGGACGGTGGTGAACAGCGGCACGCCGAGGACCGCGGGCGAGACCATCAGGCCGGTCATGACCAGCCCCAGCAGCACGCCCTTGCCGCGGAACTCGGTGCGGGCGAAGCCGTATCCGGCCAGGGCGCTGACCAGCACCACGACGGCGGTGACGCAGACCGAGACCACGACGGAGTTCACGAACCAGTCGGTGAGGTTGCCCGTCTCGAAGATCGCCGACCAGGCCTGGCCCGTCCAGTGCCTGGGCAGCCAGTGCGGGGGCACCTCGACGGCCTCGGTCTCCGACTTCAGCGAGGTGAACAGCGCCCAGACCAGCGGGGCCAGGAAGACGACGGAGACGGCGGCGCCGAGCAGGGTGAGCACGATCTGGCTCGGTGTCCACACCCGGCGGGGCTTGACGCGGACCTGCGTGGCGGTGGTCATCGGCCGCCCTCCTCACGGTTGCGCAGCAGCCACATCCGGGTGAGGGCGACGGCCGCGATGAGCACGAAGAAGATGATGGAGATCGCGGAGGCGTAGCCCACGCGGTAGCTGGTGAAGCCCTGTTCGAGGGTGTACTGGACGAAGGTGCGGGTGGAGTTCTCCGGGCCCGGGCCGAAGTCCATCATCACGACGGCCTGGTCGAAGACCTGGAGCGAGGCGAGGATCTGCAGGGTGACGACGAGACCGGTGATGTTGCGCAGCATCGGCAGGGTGATGCGGACCATGCGGTGCCAGGCGTTCGCGCCGTCCAGTGTCGCCGCCTCGTAGAGGTGGCCGGGGATGCCCTGCAGGGCGGCGAGGTAGAGCAGGAAGCTGAAGCCGACGGTCCACCACAGGGTGGTGATGACGACGGCGAGCATGGCGTAGGCCTTGTCGGTCAGCCATGGGGTGTCGAGGCCGAGGACGTGGTTGATCATGCCGGTGCCGGGGTTGAACAGCCACTGCCACAGGTTGCCCGCGACGGTGGAGGGCAGCAGGAACGGGGCGAAGAAGCACAGCCGCCACAGCCACTTGCCGCGTTCGATGTGGTGGGCGAGCATCGCGAGCAGGAAGGCCAGGACGGTGATGCAGGGGACGACCAGCAGCGTGAAGTAGGCGCTGTGGCCGAGGGCGTCCCACATCAGGGGGTCGTCGAGGGCCTCGCGGTAGTTGTCGAGGCCGACGAAGCTCTCGCTGTCGCCGGTGATGTTGGCGTCCGTGAAGCTGAGGTAGACGCCGCGCAGCAGGGGCCAGATCACGAACAGCGTGAACAGGGCGAGGAACGGGGCGACGAACCAGCCGCCGTGCTGGAAGCCCTGCCCGCGGCGCAGGGTGGCGCCGGCCGCGGCGGCCTTGGCCCGGGCCGGGACGATGACGGTCTGTGCGCTGGTCGTCGTCATGCGACCGCACCTCCTTGCGCGGCGGTCTTCCCGTCCATGGGGTTCTTCATGGCGAGCAGCGCGGTCAGCTCGTTCTTCATGCGGCGGGCGACGGCGTCCGGCTTGGCGGAGCCCGTCGTCGAGGAGACGACGATCGGGCCGACGCGCTGGGCGAGGATGCCGGTGGAGCCGGCGAACCACACCTTCGGCTCGGTGGCCTGGTGGTCCATGGCGGAGACGTACTCGCTCTGCGGGTACAGCTTCCGGTAGGCGGGCGTGGACAGGGTCGGCCGGTAGGCGGGGATGTGGCCGCCGGCGGCCCACTGCCGGGCGTGTGTGACGACGTAGGCGGCGAGCCGGTGGGCGGCCTCGTTCGCGGGGCCGCCGCGGTCGGACTGGTGGGGCAGGACGAAGGCGTGCGACTCGGCGTGGGTGGCGGGCCTGCCGAAGACGGGCGGCAGCGGGGTCGCGCCGTAGTCGACCTTCGCGCCGTCGAAGACGGGCACCGACCAGTTGCCCTCCCAGACGAACGGGGAGCCGTTGACGAACTGTTCGGCGCCGGCGCCGCCGCCGAAGCCCGGGTCGGCGTAGCCGTCGGTGATGTGGCGGCGCAGGAACGCGAGGACCTCGGTGGCCTTGCCGGTGTCGAAGGTGACCTCGGTGCGGGCGTCGTCGAACCAGGTGCCGCCGAGCTGGGTGTAGAAGGCGACGAAGAACCACCACTGGAAGTTCTGGTCGTTGTGCCAGAAGCCGAGGGTCTGCAGGCCCTTCCTGGTGGCCTTCTTCGCCTCCTTCAGCACCTCGAACCACTCGTCGGTGGAGGTGACCGGCACCATCCGGTCACCGGCGCCGAGCAGGCCGGCCTTCTTCAGCACGTCCTTGCGGTAGAAGCAGAGCTGGACGTGGATGTCGAGCGGCAGGGCGTAGAGCTTGCCGTCGATGACTCCGCGCCGCCACAGCGCCGGGTTGAAGTCCTGTTCGCGGACGCCGTACCGGGCGAGGAGGCGGACGTCCCAGGGGTCCAGGAGGCGGCCCGGGGCAAAGCCGGTGACCCGGCCCATGTGCATGACGCCGAGGTCCGGTGCGCGGTTGCCGGCGGCCGCCATGGCGAGCTTGGTGTAGAAGGGGTTGCCCCACTGGAGGGTGGAGTCCTTCACCGCGATGTCCGAGTGGTCGCGGCGGAAGGCGTCCAGCATCGCGATCATGTTGGCGCCGTCGCCGCCGCTGAAGAGGTTCCAGTAGCGCACGCGGGTGTGTGCGGTGGTGGCCAGTGCGTCGGCGCCCGTGCCCAGGGCGGCGAAGCCGAAGCTGCCCGCGACCGTCAAGCCGCCCGCGGCGGCCAGAAGTTGCCTGCGATTCAGGCCAGGTCGTCCCATGCCCTGCCTTGTCTGCTCGAAGCTCGGTGGTCCGGTACGTGCTCGTCCTGTCGTTCGGTATCTCGAATGGCGCTCGTAAGGCCGAACGGACCGTACGATTGCAGCGCTGCAACGTCAATGGGTCGGGCACGAACTCGTCGGTGCGATTTCGGCCGACCCTGGTCGGCGAACTGCACAGCGTGGCGCGGGCAGTTGCGGCCGCGTAGTCTCGAACGGCCTGTGAGCGGCGGCGAGACGGCAGGGGGCGTGATGGACTTCGCGGGCACGCGGACGGGGGCGCTGGGTCCCGCCGAGTTCCTCAGCGCGGTCTACACCTCCTTCTGGTGGATACCGGCCGGGGTGCTGGCCGCCGCTCTGGCGATCAAGCTGCCGACGATCATCCGGCTGTGGAAGGACCCGCTGCTGCGCGCGGTCGGGGGGCTGTTACTGCTGGCCTGCGCGGTGGTCGTGTTCGTCGCGCCCTCGACCATCGCCCGGGTCAACCGGATCACAGGGGTGCCGAACATCTCGGCGCCCTGGGTGTACTCGCTGCTGACCGCGTTCGGCGGCTCCTGTCTGCTGCTGATCACCGCCTGGCGCCACGGGCCGTCCCACCAGTCGGCCGCGACGCGCCGCACCCGGCGCTGGGTGATCTGCGCGTACTCGGGGGTGATCGCCGCGCTGTGGGTGCTGTTCGCCCTCGCGGACGCGCCCGTGGAGCGGCTGCGGGACCTGGACACGTACTACGCCACCACGCCGTACATGCGCGAGATGATCGTGCTCTACCTGCTCGCGCACGCCACCGCCGCGCTGGTCACCGTGAAGGTGATCCTGAACTGGATCCGCGCCGACGGACTGGACGCGTGGCTGCGCTGGGGACTGAAGTTCCTGGGGGCCGGCCAGGCGCTGAACCTGGTCTTCGCCGCCGTCAAGCTGACGGCGGTGGTGGCCCGGTGGACCGGCCACGACCTGGACTGGATCAACCTCAACGTGGCCCCGCTCGCGGCCGGGCTGGCCGCCGTGCTGGTCGCGGTCGGCTTCATCCTGCCGCACGCCGGCCAGTACCTGCACGGCCGCTGGCGGATCCGGCACGCGCACCGCGAACTGCGGCCCCTGTACCTGCTGATGCGCACCGTGCACGGCGGCGGCGTCCCGTTCCTGCTGCGCGCCAGCCCGGAGCTGCGCCTGACGCACCGGGAGACCTTCATCCGCGACGCGCTGCTGCCGATGTCCCGCCGCCTCGACGAGGACCTGCGCCGGCGCTCGTACGACGCCGCACGCGCCCTCGGCCACCCGCCCGAGCGCGCGCGGGCGCTGGCCGCGGCGGTGGCGATCCTCGACGCCGTCGACGCCGGTCCCCGCCCCGAGCGCACCGACGACCCCGACACCACGGAACTGCTCCGCGAGATCGCGGCGGTCTCCCGGGCCCTGCGCCACCCCGACGCCCTCAGGGCCGTGCGCACCCGGGCGGCGGCGCCGGGGGAGACGGTGGCGGTCAGGGAGTAGCCCGGGGGACGGGGCCGGGGGGCTGAGCAGCCCGGGGACCGAGGCCCGGTGGGCACGGGGCAGGTTGCCGAGCAGCCCGAGTCGTCGGGGTGACCGGCTGTCCCCGGGGGCGGAAGACATCGCGGCGCGCCGCCGTCGGCGGGGTTCGGGCGGGCCGGGCCGGCAGGAGCAGCGAGGGCTGCGGCGTACCGGGCCCCGCGCGGCCCCGGCCGAGGTCCCCCCGCCCTCCGGGCGGACCCCCGACGCCCCCTCGCCCGGCAGGGCCGACGTGCACGGCCGGGGTGCCCGCCCCCGCCGGTCGTGGAGGTCACGTGGGTGGCTAGGTGCAGGGTGACTTGGCATAGTGCACAAGTGACCGAGCTACGCCCACGGGAGCAGGGGGAGAACGGTGCGTACGAGGAAGGAGATGCGGCGCCTCGCTGACGCCCTCATCGACCCCATCCGGGTGCCGGTTCCGGCCGATCCCGAGGTCCTGTTCGAGGCGCTCGTCGCGTCGGTCGGCGCCTGGCGGGGCCGTCCGGTCGTCGTCCACCGGGCGGCCTTCCCGCCCCACACCGCCAGCGGACTGTGGCTGGAACGCGACACCCACGACGACGTGGTCATCGACGAACGGGCCGCGGTGTGGCACCAGATCGTGATCCTCTGCCACGAGGTGTGGCACATGAGGAAGCGTCAGGAGGACCAGGCCCGGGCCGGTGACGCCGCCGCGGGCGTCCGGCCCCGGCTCGTCGCGGCCCGTTCCGACTTCAGCCTCGCCGAGGAACAGGAGGCGGACCGTTTCGGCATGCTGATGGGCCGTCGGCTGCGCATCTGGCTGGAGGCCTGCGAGGACTCGGTGTTCGCCGCCCGCGACCACGACACCCAGGACCTGGCCGGACGTATCGGGGCCGCGCTCAACTACCGCGGGATGCGCAGATGACCGGCGTCATCAACTACCTCAGCTGGGGTGTGCTCTGGCTCGGCCTGGTCCTGAAGGCCCCCGACCTGCTGCGCCACCGCGGCGACCCCTACCTGCGGGCGATCTGCGCGGTGCTGGGCCTGGCGGGTCTGTGCTTCCTGCTGGGCGCGCCCCCGACCGTCGGCGCCATCAACCAGCTGACCGGGCTGCCGAACCTGGCCGCGCCGCTGACGTACGCGGCGATCACCGCCTACGGCGCCGCGTCCCAGGTCCTGATCGTCTACTGGCGGGGCGGGCCGCGCGTGCACCGCACCGCCCGCCGCTGGATCCTCGCCTACGCGTGTGTCGCCGTCGGCATCGGGACCATGTTCGCCCTCGGTGAGGCGCCCGTGGAGCGCCGCACCGACCTGGACACCTACTACGCGAGGACACCGTTCATCGCCGAGATGATCGTGCTGTACCTGGTCGCGCACCTGACCGCGGTGAGCGTCACCACCGTCTCGGCGCTGCGCTGGGCCCGCCGGGTGCAGGGGCCGCTGCGGCTCGGTGTGACCGTGCTGGGCCTCGGGTCGCTGTGCGCCGCCGGGTACAGCGTGGCCAAGCTCGTCGCCGTGGTCGCCCGCTGGTGCGGGCGCGACTGGTCGGTGCTCGGCACAGGCGTCGCCCCGGCGGCCGCCGGGCTGGGCGCCGTGATGACGGTCAGCGGTGTCACGCTCCCGCTGCTGGCGCCCCGGCTGACGCAGTGGCGGCGGGCCCGGCGGACGTACGGGCGTCTGGAACCCCTGGAGCGCGAGCTGGACGACCTGCTCACCCGCCGCTGCCTGCGCCTGCCCCGGCCGCGCTTCGCCTCCCCCACCACCCGGCTGATGTGGCGGCAGACCAGCATCCACAACGCGCTCAGCCACCTCGACGCCTACTTCGACCGGAGCCGGTACGACCGGACCCGGCAGGCCGCGCTGCGGGAGACGGGCGACCCGGAGCTGGCCGAGGCCGCCGCGTGGGCCGCGGTGATCGCGGCGGCCGTACGGCACGAGGCGGACTCCGGCCACTGTGGCCGGGCCGTGCCCCCGCTGTGCGAGGCCGACCGGCTGCCCGAGCGCGTGCCCGGGCCGGACGCCCTGGTCCGCATCGCCGACGCGCTGGCCGACCGGGTCCTGCTCGCCGCCGCCCGGGTGCCAAGCGGCACCACCACCACGGCGGGCCCCGTATGAACGGGCCGCGCGAGCACGGAAGCCGGCGGGCGTGAGCGTCGTCGTGTACCTGGCCGCGGGGGTGTCCGCGCTGTCCTGCCTGCTGCTGCTGCCCGGCCGGCGCACCACCGTCCGGTACCCGCTGGCCCTGTCCACCTGCGCGGCCGTCGCCCTGGGCGCGCTCGTCTTCGCCTGCTCCGCTCCGCTGACCCTGGCCGCCGTCAACTCCCTCACCGGCATCCCCAACTTCGGTGCCCCGCTGACCTACGGCATGCTCTCCGCGTACAGCTGCGCGCTGCTGGTCCTGCTGATCAACTGGCGCGGCGGTCCGCGCGAGCGGGTGCGGCGCCTGGTGCTGCGCAGCATCGCCGCCTACGGGCTGCTGGTGGCCGCCATCGTGGTGCTGTTCGCCCGCGCCGACGCGGACACCGAGCGGCTCACCGACCTCGACACGTACTACGCCACCACGCCGTACATGCGCGAGATGATCGTGCTGTACCTGCTCGGGCACACCGCGGCGACGGGGGCGATGTGCGCGGTCTGCGTCAAGTGGGGGCGTGAGGTCACCGGCCTGCTGCGGCTCGGGCTGCGGCTGGTCCTCGCCGGCGCGCTGCTGGACCTGGTGGGCTTTCAGCTGACCAAGTACACGGCGGTGGCGGCGCGTTGGTCGGGTCACGACCTCGACGTGCTGTCCACGTCCGTCGCCCCGCCCATGGCCGCGCTCGCCGCGCTGCTGTGTTCCGCCGGGTTCGTGCTGCCGCGCCTGCTGCCGCCGGCCGTCGCCCACTGGCGCGGGCTGGGCGACTACCGGCGGCTGGACCCGCTGTGGTCGCTCCTGCGGTCCGTGTCCGCCTCCCCCAAACCGCCCGCCGCCTGGTGGCAGCTGCCGCAGGCGCGGCTGCACTGGCGGGAGGTGTGCATCCACGACGGGCTGCTCGCCCTGGCCCCGTACTTCGACGACCGGGTCCGCGAGCAGGCCCGCGAGGCCGCCCTGCGCGCGGGCCGCACCCCGTACGAGGCCCGCCTCGCCGCCGAGGCGGCCATGCTCACCGACGCCGCCCGCCGGGCCGCCGCCCGCGAGGAGCCCCCCGCCAGGCCCAGCACCTACCGCCTGCGCGCCACCGAGGTCTCCGGCACCAGCGGCCTGGTGGAGCTCGCGCAAGCGCTGCACGGGGCCCGTGCCGGCACCGCCGTTCGTGAAGGTACGGTGAACGCCGCGCAAGAGTGACCGTGGCCCAACTCCCATGGCAGCAGCCATGACTGACCCCGAGGAGCCCCATGTCGCGTAGAGCTGTCGTCATCGGTGCCGGCCTGGCCGGCATGCTGGCCGCGGCGGCCCTGTCCCCCGTGGTGGACGAGGTCGTCGTGCTGGACCGCGACGACCTCCCCGACGGGCCGGAGCACCGCAGGGGTCTGCCGCAGGGCCGGCACGCGCATCTGCTCATGGCGGGCGGGATCGCGGCGATGGAGGACCTGCTCCCGGGCGTGGGCGTCCGCAAGCACCTGCTCGCGGCGGGCGCGCACGAGATATCCCTCAGCTCGGGCATGGTGGCCCTCACGCCCGAGGGCTGGCTGCGCCGCTGGCGCCGCGACGGTCCCCGCATGCTCACCTGTACGCGCGCGCTGCTGGACTGGACCGTACGGGACACGGTGGTGGCCCACACGGGCGCCGAGGTGCGCAAGGCCCGGGCGGTGGCCCTGCTGGGCTCCGCGCAGCGGGTGCGCGGCGTCCGCGTCGCGACGGACAGCGGCGAGACGGACCTGGAGGCCGACTTCGTCGTGGACGCCGGCGGGCGCGGGTCCCGGGTCGTCACCTGGCTCGAGGGGCTCGGGGTCACGGGCATCCGGCAGCGGAAGGTCGACGCCGGGCTGGTCAACGCGACCCGTGTCTACCGTGTGCCGGACGGCGCCGAGCGCTTCCCGCTGGCGATCGTGCAGGCCGACCCGTACGTGTCCCGGCCCGGCCGCAGCGGCATGGTCCTGCCGATCGAGGGCGGCCGCTGGATGGTGAGCCTCGCCGGCACCCGGGGCGGGGAGCCGCCGGCCGACCCGGAGGGTTTCCTCCGGTACACGCTGGACCTGCCGGACCCCATCGTGGGCCGGCTGATCTCCGGGGCCGAACCGCTCACCGACGTGCACGTCAGCCGCTCCACCAGCAACATGCGGCGTTATCTGGAGAAGGCGCCGGTGTGGCCGGAGCGCTTCGTGGTGCTCGGCGACGCGCTGGCCACCTTCAACCCGGCCTACGGGCAGGGCATGTCGGTGGCCGCGCTGGGCGCGCGGGTCCTGGCGCGGGAGGTGCTGCGGACCGGCCCCGACGCGCCGGGCCTGGCGCGCCGGGTGCAGCGCGGGGCGGCCCGGTCGGTGGAGGCGGCGTGGTCCATGGCGGTCAGCCAGGACGTGCTCTTCCCCGGGACGGTCGGTGGACGGCCGGGGCCCGCCGACCGGCTCGTGACGGCGTACACGCGCCGCGTGATGAAGGCGGCGACGGGCTCGTACGGTGCGGCCGCCGCCCTGTGGGACGTGATGAGCCTGCGCACCGGGCCGACGCGGCTGTTCCGCCCGGGGGCGGTGCTCGGCGCGGTGACGGGGCCGCCGTTGCCGCCGCTGGCGCAGGCACCGCTGACGGACGGCGAGCGGGCGGTACTGAGGCAGTTGGACCGGACGGGGCTGTGAGTTTGGTGCTGGCCGCGGGCCTGCCCGGGTCGCAGCCGCGCGGCCCTGCGGCGGTCAGCCCAGGCCGGTCCGGGCCGGTGGTGTTAGCCGCGCGCCTGCCCGGGTCGGCGCCGGGGCGGCTCGGCGCAGCCGCGCGGTCCTGGGGCGGTCAGCCCGCGAACGGCGGCTGCGGCAGCCCCTTCCCCGCGCCCGGCACCACGAACAGCGAGCCGGCCAGCGCGGGCGGCGAGGCCAGGCCGGTCCGGGCCGTCGTGATGTACAGGTCGGTCAGGTCCGGCCCTCCGAACGCGCAGGCCGTCACCAGCGGCACCGGCAGCTCGATCACCCGGTCCAGTTCGCCGCCGGGCGTGTAGCGGCGTACCGCCGAGCCCTGCCACAGCGCGACCCACACGCACCCCTCCGCGTCGACCGTCAGGCCGTCGGGGAACCCGGCGCCCTCCTCGATCTCGGCGAACGGCCGGCGGCCGGAGATCCGGCCCTCGGCGTAGTCGAAGACGTCCACGCGCCGGGTCGGGGAGTCGATGTAGTACATCAACCGCCCGTCCGGGCTCCAGCCGGTGCCGTTGCTGACGGCCACGTCGTCGAGGACGACCTCGACCGTGCCGTCCCCGGTGACGCGGGACAGCGTGCCGCCGCCCGGTGCCTCGTCGTAGCGCATGGTGCCGGCCCACAGCGCGCCGTCGGGCGCGACGGCGGCGTCGTTGGCGCGGCGGCCGGGGACCGGCTCGCGGTGCAGCCAGCGGAAGGTGCCGTCGGGGTCGAGGAGACCGACGCCGTCGCGCAGGTTCAGCGCCAGCCCGCCGCCGGCACGCGGCTTGACCGCCCCGACGTGCTGTTCCGTCCTGCGGACCGACCGGCGGCCGGTGGCCGGGTCGTAGGTGTGCACCCGGGAGCCGAGGATGTCGATCCACAGCAGCCGGCCCGCCGCCGCGTCCCACGTGGGCCCCTCGCCCAGCTCCGCCTCGGCCCGGACCGCGACCTCGTACGCCGTCCCGGCGCTCATCCCACGCTCCGGTGACCGAGCCGCTCGGACAGCTCCGCCGCGCCCTTGACGGCGAGCTGCTCCAGCTCGGCCAGGCGCTCCTCGCTCCAGCGGATCATGGGTACGGAGATGGACAGTGCCGCGACGACCTGCCCGGTGCGGTCCCGGACCGGCGCGGCGACACAGCTGACGTCCGGGTTGGACTCGCGGCTCTCCACGGCGATGCCCCGCTGCCGGATCTCGGCGAGGGTCTCGCGCAGGGCGGCCGGGTCGGTGATGCTGTTCGGCGTCATCCCGACCAGCTCGGCGTCGTCGGGGATGCGCGCGGCGAGCTCGTGCTCGGGAAGGGAGGCCAGCAGCATCTTGCCCACGGAGGTGCAGTGCGCGGGCAGCCGGCGCCCGGCGGCCGACACCATCCGCACGGCGTGCGTGGAGTCGACCTTGGCGATGTAGATGACGTCGGTGTCCTCCAGGATCGCCACGTGCACCGTCTCGTCGCAGGTCTCGGCGACGGACCGGGCCACCTGCTGTCCCTCGGCGGCGAGGTCCAGCTGCTCGGCGTACCGGGCACCCAGCTGGTACGGACGGACGCCGAGCCGGTAGCGTCCGGGCTGGCCGGGCACGGGGACGATGTACTTCCGGGCGGCGAGCGTGGTGACCAGCTCGTGCACGGTGGTGCGCGGCAGCTGGAGCTTGCGCACGATGTCGGGGGCGGAGAGCGTGCCGTCCCCGTCGAGGAAGAGCTCGAGAATGTCGAGAGCCCGGGTCACGGCTGGTACGAGGCGTCCCACGACCGGCCCCCTCCCTTGGTGTCTGCAGCTGCGTTCGAGATTTCAACAGCCGATCGGAATAACGAACACAGGCTACTCAAGCGTGTTTGCCGGGGCAATGGCCCTGCGCGCCGGGGCATCTTTCGGCGCGAACCCGCACGTGGAGACCACGACAGCAACTACTGTCTTCGCCGTGAGGCACGTCACAACGTGCCGCACCCTGATGCGGCTGGGGTGGGAGCCTGCGCACAGGTGAGCGTTCTGGGGGGTTACATGCACACCATGGTCAAGGGCTCGAACGCCGCTCTGGGAGCCCTGAGCGACAACGTCGGTTCCGTGCTGGTCAGCCTGGGCTGGGGCAGCCCGACCGGTGAGGGCGACGCCGACGTCTCCGTCCTGCTGCTGGACGCAGGCGGCAAGGTCCGCGGCGACGGGGACTTCTGCTTCTACAACAACCCCGTGGCGGCCGGCGGCAGCGTGCAGCTGCTGGGCAAGGAGCCGACGGCGGACGGCAGCGAGGACCGGATCGGCTTCGACCTGACAGCGGTCCCCGCCGACGTGGAGCGGATCGTCGTGGCCGCGAGCCGGTACGAGGGGGCCCGCTTCGGCGAACTGGAGGACCTGAAGCTGACGTTGTCCGACGCGGCCGGTGAGCACCTGCTGCGGTTCGTCATCGACGACCCGGGCCCGGTGAGCGCCATCATCTTCGGCGAGCTGTACCGGCGCGCCGAAGAGTGGAAGTTCCGCGCCGTCGGGCAGGGGTACGCCACCGGCCTGGCCGGCCTGGCGACCGACTTCGGGGTCGACATCGAGGACGACGAAGCCGACCGGGCGGACCCGGCTGACGACCGGTCCGCCCCGGCGATCCCGGCCGCCGTCGAAGCGGCAGTTCCTCCGGCGGGGCTGGACGCCGTCCCGGCCCCGCGCCGCCCGGTCGAGGAGGAGCTCGCGCCGCCGAAGACGGCCGCCCGGCCCCGTACCGCCAAGAAGAAGGTCACGCTGCCCAGGACCGCCGGGAAGTCGCTGGCGGAGAACGAGTCGTGGCGGGCGGCCAGGCTGTTCCCCGTGTCGGTGCTCAAGAGCGACCGCGACCGGGAGACGCGGGCCACCTCCGTGCTGTTGTCGGTGATGGCCCAGGTGCCCGAGTTCGGCAGGCGGCTCACCGCCGCGTTCGGGGCACCGGCCGGCCGCATGGAGACGTTCACCGAGGTGTCGCTCCCGCACGGCGACTCCCCCCGGCGCCCCGACGGGGTGATCCGTGTGGAGCGGGCCGGCAAGCTGTGGACGGCGCTGGTCGAGACGAAGACCAACGGCAACGCCCTCAAGCCCGAACAGGTCCAGGCCTACATGGACATCGCCGCCCGACGGGGCTACGAGGCGGTGATCACGCTCTCCAACGACGTAGCCCTGGAGGGCAGTCCGCTCGTCGACGTCAGGATCGACGGGCGGCGCAAGCACAAGGTGGCCCTCCGGCACCTGTCGTGGGCCGAAGTAGCCCACCAGGCGCAGATGCTGATCCGTCACGAGGGCGTGGGGAACGCGGCACACGCCTGGCTGCTCCAGGAGCTGCTGCACTACCTGCAGCACGACAACTCCGGCTGTCACGGCTTCCAGAACATGGGCTCGGCCTGGGTCCCGGTGCGCAACGGCATCGACGACGAGACCCTCTGCCAGGGCGACCCGCGCACCCTGGAGGTGGTGGAGAGCTGGGAGCGGCTCATCCGCCAGGTGTGCCTGAGACTCGGCGGTGAGCTCGGCCAGAAGGTGCTGCCCGTCCAGCGCGCCCGGCGCGGCACCGACCCCGCCGCCCGCCGCGCCCGGTCGGCCGACCAGCTGTGTCTGGAGGGGCGGCTGCACGCGGAACTGCGGATCGAGGAGGCACCGGGCCTGCTCGCCATCGGCGCGGATCTGCGGACGGGCAGGCTGCGGACGTCGATCGAGGTCCCGGCGCCCGAGCAGGGATACCCGCTGACCTGGGCCAAGCGCCTGATCAGGCGCCTCGCCGAGGCACCGGCGGACCTCCACATCGAAACCCTGGTGGACGGCGAGACGGGCGGCCCCCGCGGGACGCTGGAGCGGCTGCGGCCGGAACCGGGGGACCTGCTGCCCAAGGACCCCGCGACCCGCATCACCGGTTTCCGCCTGTCCCTCTTCAAGGGCATGGGCAGCGGCCGCGGCAGCGCGGAGACCGGCTTCATCCGCAGCGTGGACGACGCGGTGCACCGCTTCCACACCACGGTGGTGGTCCACCTCGACCGTCCGGCGCCCCGGCGGGCCGCGACCTCCTGAGCGCCGCCGCGCGTCTCCACCCGGGCCAGGGAAGTGTCGGCGAGGCGGCGCCCTCCGGGTCGGTCGCCGTCCGGGTCGTGCGCGGGTCGGCGACGATGGGTCTCATGCCCGCCGCGAAAACCCCCGCCGGCCCGTTCACCCCGCGCGACTTCCAGCTGGTCCTGCTGCGCCGCATGGCGGACCACAACCCGGACCTGGTGGAGGACGCCCGCCGCGCCCTCGGCGCCTCCCTCACCGAGATGCGCGAGGCGAACAAGCGCTGGCAGGCGATGGTCCGCTCGCCACGCGCCCGTACGGCCCTGTCTCGCTACCGCTCCGTCCTCGGCGCGCCCGAGTCGGTCGCCCCGCGCCGCATCGGCGACCTGGACTGCGAGGCCTGGCAGTGGCCCCTGCCGCTCTGGCCGGACCTGCGCTTCGAGGTCGTCACCGGCCCGCACCACGCGGTGTGGAACGAGTGGCTGGTCCGCGCCCCCGATGCCCCCGGTCCGTCACTGGGCACCCTGGAGGACCTCACCCCCTGGTCCTGCACGATCGACGAGGCGGCCCGTGCGTTCTCCCCCGCCCGGCCCCTGCAGGGCTCCGCCCCCACGCGCTGGGGTCTGGCCTTCACGGCCCCGGACCGGCGGGGGGCGCGGCACGAGGTGGTGGCGGAGTTCACGTGGGGGCTGCTCCAGCGCACGCGCATCGACGGGTAGCCGCCGCGCACACGGATCAGCGGGTGGCCGCCGCCAGGATGCCCTCCACGACCGGTCCCACCGACCCGGGATGCAGGAACAGGAAGAAGTGCGGCTCCACGAGCTCCAGTTCCATCACGCACGGCTCCCCGTCCTGCCCGTCCACCAGGTCCACGCGCGCGTACAGCAGCTCCGGCGCCCCCGGCACGGCGGCCAGCGCCCGCTCGGCGACGGCGAGTTCGGCCGGGGTCGGGGTCCACGGCTCCAGGTCCGGGTGGGGCACCTTGTCGGCGTCGTACGCCGTGCCCGGCGTCAGCACCGCGCCCTTGCGGCTGGCGTGCAGGAACCGCCCGCCGATGAAGAGCAGCGGCCGCTCGCCGGCGGTGTCGACACTCCGCACATACGGCTGGATCATGGCCGTGAACCCCTCGGCGTGCAGACGCCGGAGGTGCTCCGTTGCGGTGTCGTGCTGGTCGGGGGTGTAGCGGGCGGCGTAGCGGGCGCCCGCGCCGGAGGTGGGCTTGATGACGTACTCGTGGTCGCGGGGCAGGTCGGCGGGCTCGCCCGGGGCCGTGTAGCGGGTGGGGACGGTGGGCACGCCGGCCGCCGCGAGGTCGCCGAGGTAGCGCTTGTCGGTGTTCCACCGCACGACCTCCGGCGGATTGGCCAGCCGGGTCAGCTTCCCGCACCGCTCCACCCACGCCGCGAACTGAGCCGCCCGCCAGTGGTAGTCCCAGGTGGACCGGATGACGGCCAGGTCGAAGGCGCCCCAGTCCACGGCGGGGTCGTCCCAGGGCACGGCGACGGCCTCGGCACCGGCCTCCCGCAGGGCGTCCACCAGGACCGCCAGGTCGCTGTCCAGGGTGGGCTCGGCCCCGGGGTCGTAGGTGACGAGTGCGATACGGGGCACGGTGGGCTCCCTCGGTGACGGACGGCTGACCGACCGGCAAGCCAAGCGCACCCCGCGCAACCGGGGCAACCGAATTGACCTTCCCCTTCGGTGAAGCCCCAGCATCGGGGGCGGGAACCGGAAGGAGCGTGCGAGGTGCACGGACCCATGCTGACGATCGGCGCCTTCGCCAGGGCGTCCCGCCTCTCGCCGAAGGCCCTGCGGCTGTACGACGAACTGGACCTGCTGCGGCCCGCCCGGGTGGACCCGGACACGGGCTACCGGTACTACGCGGCCGAGCAGCTGGAGCGGGCCCGGCTGGTGGCCTGGCTGCGGCGGCTCGGCATGCCGCTGGCCGGCATCCGGCACGTGTGCGCCCTGGAGCCCGCCGACGCCGCCCGCGAGATCCGCGCCCACTGGGCACGGGTCGAGGCTCAGACGGCGATGCGGCGGGACCTCGCCGCGTTCCTCATCGACCACCTGTCGGCAGAACCGGGAAAGGACCCCGCCATGCTGGAACTGCGCTACTTCGCCCACTCCGACCCCGGGCACGTCCGCCCCGCCAACCAGGACACCGCGTACGCGGGCACCCGGCTGCTGGCCGTCGCCGACGGCTTCGGCCCGGCGGGTGCCCCGGCCAGCGGCGCCGCGGTGGAGGCCCTGCGCTTCCTGGACACGGCGGACATCCCGGCGGGCGGTGTCCTCGACCTCCTGGACGACGCGGTGCGCGGCGCCGCCGAGGCCGTCCGGGACGTGGCGGAGGGCACCGAGGAGGCCGGCACGACCCTGACGGCCCTGGTGTGGACGGGCTCACGGCTGGCTCTGGCGCACATCGGCGACTCCCGCGCCTACCTGCTGCGCGACGGGCGGCTCTCCCGCATCACCCACGACCACACGCTCGTCCAGTCGATGGTCGACGAGGGCCGCCTCACCCCGGAGGAGGCCGCGACCCACCCCCAGCGCACCCTCCTGCTCAAGGCCCTGACCGGCGGCGGGCCGGACGCCTTCCCCGACCTGTGCCTGCACGAGCCCCGCCCCGGCGACCGGTACCTGCTGTGCTCCGACGGGCTGCCGGCCGTCGTCCCCGACGACCGCGTCCACGCCCTGCTCGCCTCGCACCCGGCCCCCGACCAGGCGGTCCACGCCCTGGTCGCCGCGGCGAACGAGGCCGGCGGCCCGGACAACGTCAGCTGCGTGGTGGCCGATGTGGTGGACAGGGGCGCCTGACCGGGCCGGTTCGGGTAGGACTCGTGGCAAGACCTCCCGTGCGGAACAGTCGCGCGGCAGCGACAGACAAGGAGTGCCACGCGTGTCCTCCCTCTTCCCGGCCCTGGCGGGCGGGCCGGCCGGCCGGCCCGCCCTGCGGTTCGGCGCGCGCTCACTGACGTACGGGGAACTCGGCGCGGCGGCCGGCGCCCTGGCCGGCCGGCTGCGGGGCGGCCGCCGGGTCGCCGTGTGGGCGACGCCGGACCTGGAGACCGCTGTCGGTGTGGTGGCGGCGCTGCTGGCTGGAGCGGCCGCCGTACCGCTGAACCCCAGGTCCGGCGAGCGGGAACTCGGGCACATCGTGTCCGACAGCGCGCCGGACCTCGTCCTGGCGGCGCCGGGTGCCGCACTGCCCCCGCCCGTACGGGACCTGCCGCGCGTGGACGTCGAGGTGCACGGCACCGGACCCGGGAGCGTGCCCGGGGAGCACGCCGGCGAGGGCGATCCGGCGCTGATCGTGTACACCTCGGGCACCACCGGCCCGCCCAAGGGTGCCGTCCTCCCGCGCCGGGCCGTCGCCGCGACCCTGGACGCGCTCGCCGACGCCTGGCAGTGGACCGCCGACGACGTCCTCGTCCACGCGCTGCCGCTGTTCCATGTGCACGGCCTGGTGCTGGGCACGCTCGGCCCGCTGCGGCGCGGCGGCTCGGTGCGGCACCTGGGCCGGTTCAGTACCGAAGGCGTGGCGCGGGAGCTGAACGGCGGCGCGACCATGCTGTTCGGCGTGCCGACGATGTACCACCGGATCGCCGAGGCACTGCCCGGCGACCCGGAGCTGGTCAAGGCGCTGACCGGGGCGCGGCTGCTGGTGTCGGGGTCGGCCGCGCTGCCCCTGCACGACCACGAGCGGATCGCGGCGGCGACCGGGCGGCGGGTGATCGAGCGGTACGGCATGACGGAGACACTGATGAACACCAGCGTCCGGGCCGACGGCGAGGCCCGGCCGGGCACCGTCGGGGTGCCGCTGCCCGGGGTGGAGCTGCGGCTGGTGGAGGAGGACGGGTCGCCGGTCACGGCGGACGACGGTGAGACGGTGGGCGAGATCCAGGTGCGCGGGCCGAACCTGTTCACCGAGTACCTGAACCGGCCCGACGCGACGGCCGCCGCGTTCACGGACGACGGCTGGTTCCGCACCGGCGACATGGCGGTGCGCGAGCCCGACGGGTACGTCCGGATCGTCGGCCGGAAGGCGACGGACCTGATCAAGAGCGGCGGCTACAAGATCGGGGCGGGTGAGATCGAGAACGCCCTGCTGGAGCACCCCGGGGTGCGGGAGGCAGCCGTCACCGGGGAGCCGGACGCCGACCTCGGCGAGCGGATCGTGGCGTGGATCGTGCCGGCCGATCCCCAGGCGCCGCCGGCGCTGGAGGAGCTGGCCGGCCATGTCGCCCGGCGGCTCGCCCCGCACAAGCGCCCGCGCGTCCTGCACCACCTCGACGCGCTGCCCCGCAACGACCTGGGCAAGATCATGAAACGGGCGCTGGGTCGGAGCTGACACGTTCGGTCGCCGCCCCGCCCGCAGCGCCCCCGATCCACCCGTACAGCGGCACCCCGCCCGGCCCCCTTGAGCAGGCGCCCCCGCCGTGCCGCCCGCACGATGCCAGTGGAGGGTCGCCGCCCGGCGCGGCCCTCACGGTCTGCGCACTCGGGAGGATCCGCCGTGACCGCCAGCCTGGAGCAGTTGCGCCGCTGCCACTTCGCCGTCGACCTGGGAGCGGCCCGCACCCGTGTCTACGTCAAGGGTGCCGGGCTCGTCGTCGACGAGCCGTCCGCCGCCGCCGTGAACATGCGTACCGGCGCGCTGATCGCGGTCGGCGAGTTCGCGGAGAAGATGACGGGCCGCACCCCGGACTACATCCGGGTGGTCCGGCCGGTCTCCGGCGGTACCGTCGTCGACATCGAGATGGCGCAGCGCATGCTGCGGCACCTGCTCGGCGACAAGATGCGCCGCACGCTGCGCCGCAAGCCGTTCCTGCGGGCCGCCGCCTGCACCCCGCACGACGCCGACCCGCTGGCGCGGCGTGCCGCCATCGAGACACTCGTCGGGCTCGGGGCCCGCAGGGTGGAACTCGTCGACACCCTGATCGCCGCCGCCGTCGGCTGCGGTCTGCCCGTGGAGCGGGCCGAGGCCACCATGATCATGGTGTGCGGGGCGGCGGCCACGCAGGTCGCCGTGCTCTCGCTCGGGTCGATCGTGGCCGCCGAGCGGATCCCGGTGGGCGGGGAGGCGGTGGACCACGCGATCGTGCAGCACCTGCGGCACGAGCACGAGCTGATGCTGCCCAGCCAGTCGGTACGTCCGCTGCAGCTCGCCCTGTCCGGCAACGGCCTGACCCCGCACGGTCCGGCCTCCACGGAGGTCCACGGCCGGGACGTCGCCACCGGCCTGGCCCGCTCCGTGCGCATCGACACCGCCGCCGTCCGGGTCGCCATCCAGACGCCGCTCACCGCCGTCCTCGACGGCATCGGCAAGGTGCTGCGGGGCTGCCCGCCCGACCTGGTCGCCGACCTCGCCGACCGCGGCATCACGATGGTCGGCGGCAGCGCCCTGCTGCCGGGCCTGGACGAGATGCTGCGGCAGGCCACGGGCATGCCGGTGCACATCGCCGAACGCCCCGACGTGTGCGCGGTGCAGGGTCTGGGCCACATGCTGGAGGGCAAGATCACACCGATCGCCCTCGACCCCCTGGCCCCCTGACCGCAGGGCTTCACGACGCCCCGTACGGGCGTGCGGTGGCGCCCCGGGCGCACAGGCCTCAGCAGGCGAACCAGCAGCGCACCGTCGTCCCGTCGGCACCGGTGTGCAGGCGGACCAGGTCGGCGACGAGGTTGACCAGCAGCAGTCCGCGTCCGCCGCGCTGGTCGCGGGGGGCGGGGCGGCGGCCGGCCAGGGGGTCCGCGAGCCGGCCCCGGTCGCGGACCTCGCACACCACGTACCCGTCCTCGGCCCACACCCGCAGCGTCCCGGTGCCCCCGCCGTGCACCACGCTGTTGGTGGTCAGCTCCGCCGCGGCGATCGCCAGGTCCTCCAGCTTGACGCCCGCGAGCCCGAGCCGCGCGCCCTCGCCGGTGGCGACGTGCCGGGCGTGGGAGAGGCTGTCGGAGTCGAAGGGGAACACCAGGGCGTCCGCGACGGGCGTGAGGGGCTCGTTGTAGCGGGCCACGACGTCGTCCGGGGCGTAGGCGCCGCTGGCCTGTCCCGCCCGGGAGCCGGTGGGAATGACCACGGGGTGGGTGGCGTACGCGTCGGCGAGCACCTGCTCGGGCAGGCCCCGGGCGTCGTAGGGACACAGGATGGTCGCCGTACGGCCCCGGAAGGCCGCGTTGATCAGCGCCTCGTGCTGGGCACAGGCCGGGTACTCGGTGTCGGAGCGGCCGGCCCAGATCGGCTCGCCGATGATCCGTACCCGCCGGCCCTCCGGCTGGGCGTCGGCGAAGGCCCGCAGCACCCCGGGGATGATCCGGCCGGGGTTGCGCCCGGCCTCCCGCATGTCCAGCATCCGCACGGCGCCGGCGTCCTCGCCCAGCGCGTCCCGGATCAGCGCGAGGTTCTTCCCGGGCACCGCGACCGCCACCGGGTCGCCGGCCTCCAGCCCGTCGCGCACGAAGGAGACGGTGCCGTCGAGGTACTCGCCCTCGTCGCGGTAGAACAGGGCGGGGTGCACGAACGGCTCGACAGAGCCGAAGGGTTCGGCCACGGCACTCATGACATCGACACCTCGATTGCCGGAAGGTCGGGCCAGAACAGCTCCAGCACCCGTCGCAGCGCGGGTGGCGGCCGGTGCAGCACCAAGCGCCGTCCGTCCCGCAGCCGTTCGGCGGCGGCGACGAGCGCGCCGGCGCCCGCCACGTCGACGAACGTCACGTCGGACAGCTCCAGGTAGTACACGTCCTCACCCTCGCGCACCGCCTTCTCCAGCACGCGTTCCCATTCCGTGCGTGTCGTCAGACCCACCTCCCCCGCCGCGCGGACGCCGCTGCGCCCGGACAGCGGGGACACCGTCAGGTGCACCGCAGGGAAGGATCCCGGCGCCACCTGGTGCTGAGTATCCACGCCTGACTCCCACGCCCGTCTCCCGCACTTTCGAACCACAGCGCATGTACCCGGCCCGGAGCGGCCCATGCGTGAAAGGGGGTGTGTACCGCGCCGTACGGCGGGCAGGCGCATCTCATCTCCACGACTGTGAGCATTGCGACAAGGACCCACAAGGACCGACAAGGCGGTGACATGACCTCCGCGGCACCCCCCCACCTCACAGGAAGGCTGGACACCCTGGTCATCGACGGCCGCGTGGACGAGGACCGAGCCCGGCTCACCGCCCGGGGCGAGCTCGTCCACGGCTGCGCGGACACCCTGGCCGAGACGCTGGCCGGGCTACCCGCCACCACCCACCGGGTGGACCTGGACATGGGCGGGGTGCACTTCATGGACACGGCCGGCATCCAGTTCCTGGACGTCCTCGGCGACTTCGGCCGCCGCCGCTCGGCGCAGGTGACGGCCACCAACTGGAACGGCCAGCCGCGCCGCATCCTGGAGCTGGCCGGGCTGGACACCACCGACCCGCTGCGCACCACGCCCCACCCCTCGGGCGCGCCGGCCGTGCGGACCGTCTCGGCGGTGGCCCTGGAACGCGCGGAGCGGCTGCACGTGCTGCAGGAGGAGGTCGAGCAGCTCCGCCACGCCATCGCCTCCCGCCCGGTCATCGACCAGGCGCGCGGCATCCTCATGGCGACCCACGGCTGTACGTCCGAGGAGGCCTGGCACATCCTCCGGGAGACCTCCCAGCTCTCCAACACCAAGCTGCGCACCGTGGCGGCGGCGCTCACCGCCGGCACCAAGCCCGGCGGCCCGCCGCTGCCGGGTGAGCTGCGCGCCGCCCTGCGCCGCGCGCTCCGCCGGCTACGCCCCTGAGGCCCGACGTGCGCCGACCGCCACGGCCCGTCCCCGTTTGTGCCGGACCCGTGGCGGGTACCCGGCGGCGGCCCGCTCCGGCCGTCAGCCGAGGAGACCCCCCATGGGCTTCAACCCTCTAGAGCACCAAGGCATCCCTCTCGACCGTCAGCTGCGCAGCTGGCGGGAGCTGGACGTCGAGCCGATCGACCCCGACCACGCCGACCCGTACACCCGCTGCCGGATCATCACGATGAACGGCATCGAGGTCGAGGCGATCCTCTTCAGCCACCAGTTCGCCCGCCGCTGCCCCGACCCCGATGTCAAACGGCAGCTCGCGGAGGTCCGGTACGTCGAGCACCAGCAGCAGAAGGCCGTCAACTGGCTGCTGCCGGGTCTGGCCTCGGTTCTGGAGACGACCATCGCCTACGAGCAGGTCGCGGTGGACCTCACCGGCTGGGTGGCCCGGCACGAGCCGGACCCGTACCTGAGGCAGGCGTACGAGTTCGGGGTCCTGGAGGACTTCGACCACCTGTACCGGTACGCCAACCTGTATGAGATGATCGAGCACCGCAAGGCGGAGTCGATCGTCGACGGCCTCACCGAGGTCATGCCGGGCCGGCCGACCAAGTTCCACCACCGGCACCCGCACGACAACGTGCGCGAGCCGTACGACCGGAGCACCACCAGCCCGCTGTCCAAGCTGCACGCGCTGACCATCATGTCGGCGGAGCAGCAGACCATGAACTTCTACATGAACGTCGGCCCCCAGTACATGGAGCCGATCGCCCGGCAGCTCTACCAGGAGATCGGGCTCATCGAGGAGGAGCACGTCACGCACTACGAGTCGCTGGTCGACCCGGGCGAGACGTGGTGGGAGCAGCTCGTCCACCACGAGTACAACGAGTGCTACCTCTACCACTCCTTCATGGAGCAGGAGCCCGATGCGAAGGTGCGCGCCATCTGGGAGCTGCACCTGAACATGGAGCTCGAACACCTGCGCATCGCCTGCGATCTGATGCGCCGTCACGACGGCCGCGAGCCGCAGGAGATCCTCGCTCCGGAGCTGCCGAACGTCCTGACCTTCGAGGAGAACAAGCAGTTCGTCCGCGGCCTGCTGGACACCCAGATGGATCTGACGACCCTCGGCACGGGCTACGTACGCGACGCCCACGAGCGGTTCGAGCGGATGCAGGAGCAGATCCACGGCGGTGAGGAACCGCCCAGCGAACGGGTGATGGCCCAGCACCGGGAGATGTTCGGCCGCGAGTACCGCGTGGAGACCGAGGGTCCGCACCCCGACGTGGCGTCCAGGGAGAAGTGACATGGCCGCGATCCCCGCGTCGGACGCCGACGTCGTAGCCCTGCTCATGCGCCAGCACGGCGACATCCGCAACCTCTTCGACGAGGTCGAGAGGACTTCCGGGGACGAGCGGCGTGCCGCCTTCCGGCGTCTGGTGCAGCTGCTGGCCGTGCACGAGACGGCCGAGGAGGAGGTGATCCGCCCCTTCACCCGCGCCGCGGTGGCGGACGGCGAGAAGGTGGTGGAGGCCCGTCTGGCGGAGGAGCGGGAGGCGAAGGAGGCCCTGTCCCGCCTGGACGGCATGGACCCCGACGACCCGAAGTTCCTGCCCGGGCTGCTGGCACTGCGGCTGGACGTGATGGCCCACGCCCGCGCCGAGGAGCGCTACGAGTTCCTCCACATCCGCCGTACCGCCGACCCGGGCCGGCTCGCGGCCATGGCGTCGGCGCTGAAGGCCGCCGAGGCCGTGGCCCCGACCCATCCGCACCCGGGCACCGAGTCCGCGGCGAAGAACCTGGCGCTCGGCCCGCTGGCGGCGGTCGTGGACCGCACCCGGGACGCCGTCCGCAAGGCGCTGGGCAAGGACGGATGACCGGACGTCCCGCGCCCCCGGACCCTGCGCCGGGACGGGTCCGGGGCAGGTCGCTGGCCGGCGGGGCGCTGACGGGGGTCGGGATCGCCGCGTTCGTGGACGAGACCGTCTTCCACCAGCTCCTGCACTGGCACCACTTCTACGACAGGTCCACGCCGGACGTGGGACTGGTCTCCGACGGCCTGTTCCACGCCGGCGGCTGGCTGGCGATCGTGGCGGGCCTGTTCCTCTACGCCGACCTGCGGCGCGGGAACGGGCCGCTGCGCCCGGCCTGGTGGTCGGGCGTCTGCCTCGGCATCGGCGGTTTCCAGCTGTACGACGGCACGGTCCAGCACAAGCTGCTGCGCCTGCACCAGATCCGCTACCACGTCGATCCGGCGCCGTACGACTGGGCGTGGAACGTGATCGCCGTGCTGTTCGTGGTGGCGGGCCTGTGGCTGTGGCGCCGGGCCGGGCGGACCGCGCCGACGGGCCGATGACGGCACCGCCCGCCCTCCTCGTCCCGGTCCTGCTGGGCGGCCTGCTCTACACGGCGGCCGCCGCGCGGCTGCGGCGGCGCGGCGACCGCTGGCCGTGGGGGCGACAGGCGGCGTTCTGGGCGGGTGGCGGGCTGCTGGTTGCCGCGTACGCCGTGCCGTGGGGGGCGTGGCTGCCCCCGTTCACCGCGCACACGGCCGCCCATCTGACGGCCGGCATGGCGGCCCCGCTGCCGGTGGTCCTCGCCCGGCCGGTCACCCTGGCCCTGCGCGCCCTGCCAGTGCCGGGCCGCCGCGCCCTGCTGGCGCTGGCCCGGTCCCGGCCCGCCGCCGCCCTGGTCCTCCCGCCCATCGCCGCGACCCTCGACATCGGCGGTCTGTGGCTGCTGTACCGCGCTCCCCTGCCGCCCGCCGTGCACCACAGCCCGCTGCTGTACGCGCACCTCTTTGCCTCCGGGACGCTGTTCACCTTCTCCCTGCTGGCCCTCGACCCGGTGCGCCGGCGCCCGGGCCTGGCGCTGCGGGCGGGCACCCTGCTGGCCGCGGCCGCGGCGCACGCGGTGCTGGCGAAGAGCCTGTGGGCGACGGGCCCGCCCGGCCTGCGGTACGCACCGGGCGACCTGCACCTCGCCTCCCAGCTCATGTACTACGGCGGGGACGCCGCCGAGATCGCCCTGGCCCTGGTGGTGGCCGCCCAGTGGTACCGGGCGCGTGGGCGCCGCCTCGCCCGGCGGGCGACGCCCCGGCCCGCCCGCGGTGCCCCGGCGCACGAGGGGGTACCCGGGTGCGGACCGACCGGTCCCCGACAGCAGGAGGCAGCACGATGAGCGACCAGACCCCGTCGCAGGCCGAGGGCGACCGCGAGGAAGACCCGCAGAACACGGCCGACCACCCCGCCCCGCCGTACCCGACACCCTCCCAGGCGGAGGGCGACCGCGACGACACGGCCGAGGACGCCGATCAGCAGGGCGGTTAGCCGCCCGGCCCGTCCTTGTCTGCCGGCGTCTGCCGGCGTCTGCCGGCCCTGTCGTCCCGCTCCCCCGCCCCTCCCCGCCCGTCCCCCCGCCGTCCGTCGCCCCCCGGCCCCTACGATGACCGCGGGCGACGGGAGGACACATGGCCGTGGACTTGCTGGACAGGGAGGCCTACCGCAGGCAGCGGTGGGCGGCGCGGACGGCGCTGGCCGCCGCCGCGCTCGCGGTGCTCGTTCCCCTGGCGTACGGCGGCATCGGCGGGGTGCTGCTGCTGGTGGCCGGGGCGGCCGGGCTGGGGCTGAGCGCGGCGGCGGTGTGGTGGACGCTGACCCTGCGCGGCCCGCAACGGTGGGCGGCGGCCGCGCTCGCGGTGGCCGTACCGGCCGCGGTCGTCGCCCTGTTCGCCGCCACGCTGTTCTGGGCGCTGCTGCTGTCGGTCGCGCTGTGGTCGGTGGCGGTGTGGAGCGGCCGGTACGCCCTGCGCGGCACGGGCGGCCACCGCGTCCTGGTCCGTGAACGCCGCACGCCGCCCCCACGGCGGCCCTTCCTGATCATGAACCCCCGCTCGGGCGGCGGAAAGGTGACCCGGTTCGCCCTGAAGGAGCGCGCCGAGCAGCTCGGTGCCCAGGTCGTCCTGCTCGACCCCGACCACCCGCAGGACGTCGCCGCCCTGGCCCGCGCGGCGGTCGCGGACGGCGCGGACCTGCTGGGCGTGGCCGGGGGAGACGGCACCCAGGCGCTGGTCGCGGCCGTCGCCGCCGAGCACGGCATCCCGTTCCTGGTGATCAGCGCCGGCACCCGCAACCACTTCGCGATGGACCTCGGCCTGGACCGCGACGACCCCGCCGCCTGCCTCGACGCCCTCACCGACGGCGTGGAACTCCGGGTCGACCTGGGCTTCGCGGGCGGCTACCCGTTCGTCAACAACGCCTCGTTCGGGGCGTACGCGGCCATCGTGCAGAGCCCGTCGTACCGCGGTGACAAGATCGGCACCAGCCTGGAGCTGCTGCCCGACCTGCTCACCCGCCAGCAGGGCCCGCGGCTCACCGCGCGCGCCGGGGACGCGGTCCTCACCGACCCGCAGGCCGTGCTGGTCAGCAACAACCCCTACCGCACCGGCGACCCCTTCGGTTTCGGCCGCCGCGAGCGCCTGGACTCCGGCGCGCTCGGCGTCCTCGGGGTCCGGGTCGACAACGCGGCCGAGGCCGCGGCCCTCCTGCTGGACCCGGCGCCGGGCGGCCTGAGCATCCTGACCGCCCGTGAGGTCGTCATCGAAGCCGACCGCCCGCAGATCGAGGCCGGCATCGACGGCGAGGCCCTGGTCCTGCCGACCCCCGTCCACTGCCGGATCTCCCCGGGCGCCCTGCGCGTCCGGGTCCCCCGCACCCGCCCGGGCGTCACCCCGCCCCCACCGCGCCTGGACTGGCGCCGGCTGCGCAAACTGGCGGCGACGGTGGGCCGTACGGCCGCGCCCCGGCGCCGGGCGGACCGCCCCTGGTGATCACTCGTCCTGCTCGTCGTCCTCCTCCGGTCCGTCCTGCCCGTCCCGCGCGGGCTGCTCCTGGCCCGCTTCGGCCGCCGGCAGGGAACCGGAGGGCGTGGGGGCGGGCCCGGCGGACTCGGGGGCGGTGTCCGCGGGCGGGGGAACGGAGCCGGCGGACGGGGTGCCTGCGTCGTCGGGGGCGGGCGCGGGGGCCGCTGCGCCGGCGGTGGCCGCGGCGGTGCCCGGCTGTCCGGTCGCCGGGACCTGGCGCGGCGAGGCCGGACCGGAGCTCGTGGCGGCCCCCGGACCGGTCGGGGAGGTCTGCGGGGCCTCACGGTCGGGGTCGTCGGGGCTGAACCACGCCGCGCCGGCCAGCGCGGCGGCCAGGAACAGGACGACGGCGGCGATGACCCCGACCGGCACGGAACGCCGCCGGCCCCGGCCCCGCCCGGCCGGCCGCGCGCCCGGACCGGTACCGGAGGACAGGCCGGTCA